>NZ_JBDNJQ010000022.1:0-65038 GCF_051172895.1 Nostoc sp. CALU 1950
GTAGTTGAGACTGCGATCGCTCTAACTCTGTCTGTGTTTGTTGTAGTTGAGACTGGGATTGCTCTAATTCTGTCTGTGTTTGTTGTAATTGAGACTGCGATCGCTCTAATTCTGTCTGTGTTTGTTGTAGTTGAGCTTGGGAATGCGCTTGGAATAAATCATCTGATTCATCAATATATATAGAGTCTATAGGCGTTTGTATTCTGCTTAATTCATCAGAACATATAGCGACAAAATATATCGGTGATTTTAAACTACAAACTTGTTGATTTAAATTATCGAGGTTTCCCTTATATGCCTTTAAGTTTTTTTCTTGGGTATCTTCTAACGGAAAGACAAACGAGCCAGTCGCCAGTCTGTGACCATAGATATTAGTATATTTAAAATGACTACCAAGCAAGTTCACTAGCTCGTTGTAGTAAAGCTCTTTAACATGAAATGGATTTGAATAATTTGGTTCATCTGAATAAGTCAAGCGATTTGGAGAAGAAATAATTAATATTCCTTCTGGTTTCAGAACTCGTTTAATCTCTAGCATCATTTCTTCATGCTGATCATGATGCTCGATAGTTTCAAAAGATGTTACTACATCAACGCAATTATCTGGTAATGGTATAGCATCGCATGAACCCAACATAAACTTGAGATTGTCGTAGTTACGATACTCTTGGGATGAATATTCTACAGCTTCAGAACTAATATCAACCCCAATCACAGATTCTGCTACTCTTGCTAGTAATGCAGAACCGTAGCCCTCACCCGAAGCAATATCCAATACAGATTTACCAATTACAAAATCAAGACATAAGGCATACCTATGTAGATGCTCATACTTTATTTGTCCATCAATAGCAGGAACGTATCTTTCGCCTGTAAATTCCATATTTCTCAATATAATTTTAATTTTTTAATCTTACTTCACCGCTACCAATGCTTGTGCTGAAGGATAATCAATAGAAAACAGTCTACATTCTTGAAATCCAGCCTGTATTACCTGTTTCCATGCATCACATCCATACTCCGTGTAGACGATAAAGTCAGACAGATTTTCACCTGAACCATGATAACTAGGTGGCATACCTTCTCTAGATGCGGTTAGTCTATCAACAATCATCGGAATAGTAAAAGCACAGTATCCACCAGGTTTCAAAAGCCTATAACACTCTGATAAACCTCGAATTGGATACTTGATATGTTCTAAAACATCTGAATGCACAATTAAGTCAAAAGACATTTCTGGTAATTTAATGTTCATCATATCTAATTCTGGATATATCTTTAAACTATGATTTGGTATTTGAGCTAAAAACTTTGTTAAACTCCCGGCTTCGTTGATTTCTAGTATTTGCAGATTTTGGATTCGGTCTTCTTTAACAAAATCTTGAAATAAACCGACATATCCAAAACATTTCATGATTGATACAGCTAATGTCATTGACCGTAAGTTAGAAAGACATTCTGTACAATGTAAGCCTTGTTGTTTATTAATATATTCAACTTCATAATTTGACAGACCCCATTCATTAATTAATTCCTGCCAAAGAACATCATTAATACTAAAATTATCAGAGCCGCAACAATAACAAATCATTTTTCCTGATGATGCCTAATTTCATATTTGGTTGGTTGTAACTGTTTCTAATTTATGGTTAATATTAACCTCGCTAAACCTGATAAACCCAAAAGTTAAGTCTGTTACTCCTGATTGTATAGCCATAGAAGCCTGCAACCAATCCATCATTTCGTGGCTATCTTGACTACCATCAGCTACCGCTGGCTCTAGAGAGTAACTATCACTTTTAATATGCGGCCACTTGATTTTGAAAGTAACAGAAATCAATTGATTTTTTCTAAATTTAGGTAGTTGATATTTGTACTGCGTTGTGTTCCATCCTGTTATAGCTACTCTTAGTCTGTCAAACATTGTGATACCTAAAATCGGATTATCCACATCATCATAACTAATGATCTTTGTTTGAAGTATCAACCATTCATCAGGCATGACGAAACCTATTTTTTGCCCTTGTTCATTTAAGCTTTCTAAGCTAATAATTTCACAGCGTCCCGTGCCGAATCTTTTAGTATTATTAAATGCTAAATATTCATTACCAGTAAATGGATTTATTTTATTGTCACTACCTGACTGTTTATCTGAATTTATCTCTATAATTACCTCACTATTTACGACTGTTTCTTTGTCAGTTTGAACATGAGTTACTAAATCAGACTCTTTTTTTAGTTTCTCATTAATTTTGTCATACATCCATGCTTGGTATGATTTACTAATATCAATTGGTTTACCTTGCTCTACTATTTGACCATCATTAATCCATATAACTTCAGAACAAAGGCGAGAGACTGAACCTAAATCATGAGAAACAAACAAAATTGTTCCTCCTGCATCTTGAAAATCTTTAATTTTTGCCATGCAGCGATGGACAAAAACTCCATCTCCTACTGATAAAGCTTCATCCACTATCAAAATTTCGGGTTCAACATTTACTGCTACTGCAAAAGCCAAGCGGACAAACATACCACTAGAATAGGTTTTTACAGGTTCATCAATAAAATCACCTATATCCGCAAAGTCAACAATCTCATCAAACTTATCTTCAATTTCTTGTTTACTTAAGCCTAGTAATCTACCATTAAAAAATACGTTTTGCCTGCCAGTAAACTCAGGATTAAAGCCACTACCCAATTCTAATAAAGCCGATATTCTTCCTTGGACTTTTACTTCTCCTGTAGTTGGCATCATAGTGCCAGCAATAATTTGCAATAGGGTACTTTTTCCAGAACCATTACGCCCTACGATTCCTGACGTTTGTCCCTTAGGAATTTCTAAGTTAATATTCTGTAAAGCCCAAAATTCTTGTCCATAGGTTTTAGCAGGTAGTAGAATTTCCCTCAACCTTTCTACAGGATGATGATAACGTTTGTAACATTTAGAAACGTTTTTTAAGGAAATAGCAATTTCTTCTCCCATACTTTTACTGTTAATTTTCACAACTCTCACACAATTACTAAAGGGAGATGAAGAGATCATATTTACAATACATCAGCAAAAGCCGGACGCAACCGCTTATACACCACAAACCCAGTACAAAATATAATAACTGCGATCGCAGACGATACACCCCATTCTCCCCAGTGTTGTACTTCCCCAACTAAAACTATGTCACGATAAATCTCAGCGATCGCAGTCATGGGATTTAACCAAAATACCAAACTCCGCCATTGCTCTGGAATTGCTGATGCTGGATAGACAAGCGGTGTTGCGTAAAACCAAATATTTAAAATCACCCCTAAAGTCTGCGGGATATCTCGCAAAAACACAGTTAGTCCTGCCACTAAATAACCCAATCCTGCCGTTAGTAATAACTGCGTTAGCCAAACCAAGGGTAATAGCGCCAAGGTAGCATGTAAAGTATGAGAAATTGCTGCCACAAAAAAAATCAACGCTATTAAACCGAAGGAACTCTCAATGAACGCAGATAAAATTGGCACCAGCGGTAACAAACTTAGCGGAAATACAACCTTTTTGACTAAATTCGGCTGTGCTACTACTGAATTAGCAGACACTATCAAACCCCCTGTAAAAGCAATCCAGGGAAGCAAACCCGCAAATACCCACAAACCAAAGGTTAAGTTACTTTCCGGTAAACCTTTGAGAGGTAACTTTACCTTCAGCACAACCGAAAATACATAAGTGTAAATCAGTAGTTGTGATAACTGATTTAGCAAAGGCCACAAATTACCTAAAATAGAACCTTTATACCGCGCTTCTAAATCTCGCCTAACCAAAGTTCTCAGCAAGTCAAATTTTGCCCATAACCGTTCATCTACAGGCAGTATGCACCTCAGCCTTACTGCTTTACGTACAAAAACTCGCATTACTTGTAACAATTATTGCTTCCTCGTTCACTACCTACACACCTAATACTTCTCCATAAAGCTTTAGAGCAATAAAAGTATGCTTGTCTGCTTTGGAGAATAAATTGTTACTATAAAATCTTATCCAAATTTGGTGATCATATAATAAATCAAGCTGTTGCCAACTGTATTTTTACTACACATATAAATCTTATCGGCAACGGTGCTTTTTTCAAGTGGCAAGTTTTTGCTTAACTTAAAGTATCTGGATCAACTCCCTGCGATCGCAAATACTCTGCAAGTCTATCAGCCCGTTGGCGTTCTTGTTGGCCCCGTTGGCGTTCTTGTTGTAATTGTTCAGCTAACTCCGTCGGTGTTAGTAATTTGTCCCCCGTATCTAGACGATAAAATCCCAAGACTTCCCCCTCCACCGCCACTCTTAATCCTAGAGGTTGAGATATACCATCCGTAATTAACTGGTAAGTCTCACCATCTAACCTATATCCCCTTAACTTTTCTTCAATCCATTCCCCCTTCGGATCAAATAACCAATATTCTAAAATCCCTAATTGTTCATAGAGATTTTTCTTTTGCTCTTGGTCTTGTTTTTGAGTTCCTTGAGAAGTCATTTCAAATACCACCTGGGGAACTTGACCTTCCTCCCAAACTTTATAACTATCCCGACCCCCAGGCGGCACATCAAAAATTACCATCACATCTGGTGCAACTCTTAATTTGGGAAAACCTTGAGCATAGTAGAGAAATTGGTCTGCTAAAACTGTGGCTTGTCTGCCTGCTAGGTATTGTTTAATTACTTCTAGGGTAGTGAGAATTGCGTAGAGATGTAAGTATGATTCTGCCAATGGTTCACCATCAGAACTGGGATATTCGATGTTGGGATTGACTATTTTGATAGTTGTAGTCATGGCTACCTTTTACTAGGGTAGATTGTTTGGATCAATTCCTTGCGATCGCAAATACTCTGCCAATCGCTCTGCTCGTTGATGTTCTAGGTCAGCCCGTTGGCGTTCTTGTTCAGCCAGTTGACGTTCTTGTTCAGCTTGTTCTTTTCGCGTAGACACCCAACCTGCTGAATTATACCAACGCAACCACAAACCCGTTGTCTGTTGATAAGAACCTTGCCAAAGACCTAATCCGAGTTCTAACTCTTCCAACCATAAGCGGTTATCTGGTAAAGATATTGCTTCATAGCGAGTGCCTGTGAGTTTAAAGGCACGCAAATGATTTTCATAGCGATCGTAGACAATGTAGTAAGGAACCCTCAAAATACGTTCGTATACTTCCCACTTGGTTGGAGGTCGGTTTACTTCCCGCAGTGTTTTTCCTAAGTCTTCTTGTTCTGTACCAGGTGAGAGTAATTCAACTACTAAAAACGGAATAACTCCCTCTTGCCAAATGACATAACTTAAGCGTAGGTCTTGCTGTTGGCTGGCACTAGGTAATCCTAAAACCATATACCAGTCAGGACGCTTGTACCACAAAGTATGGCGGGGATCGTAGTAAAGATTTAAGTCACTAGCAAGTAAAATTTCCTCAGATGGATAAGTCAAAGGCTGACAAGTTTCACTGAGCAAATCCGCCTGAATACGGTGAAATTCATCTGGCAAACCTGATTCCCCAACGAATTCACTGGGTAAATCATACATCGTAGGCATGGTTTCCTGTGGCGGACGCGGTGGATCTGTTTGATACATGACTACTACCTTCGTTGCTTAACTCAAGCTATCTGGATTAACTCCTAACGATCGCAAATGTTCCGCCAACCCTTGCGATCGCATCTGTTCTTGTTTTAAGGACAATTGCGCTTTCAATGCCTGTTGCACTGTGACAAACATGGGTATCGACCAGCTTGGTTGTTGATTTAATTTTAAGCTGTTAGGTCAGGAGTTAGAAGTCAAGAATTGGGAATTTTCTTCTTCATCTCCCTCATCTCCACTGAATTTGTGAGAGCAGAGTCACGGTTTCCGCTACACTGAGACTTGGTTTATCTGAATTGTAATCAGGCATGGAAATCGGACAAAAGGTTAAAGTCTATCGTTTGCGCGATCGCGTTTCTCCCCCAGTTGTAAAAAAACTCGGACAAGTGGGTATTATCCAAGGCTACAAAGTCACCGATGGTGGTGGTATCGGTGTAGTGCTGCTGTTTGACGATAATTATTCCACTTGGTTTTTTGAAGATGAAATCAAACCTGTGTAGTAGTAAAGAACTCAGATCCAAGTTTTTCTTGGTATCTGAAATTTTAAGCACAGGTTGAGAGTCTTTGTTGAGTGCTAAGTTGGAGTTGAAAAGATCGGCGGTGAAAATAGGAATCAACTAATGGCTCTAATATTGACATTTTTGGGCAAAGGCGGCACCGCTCGTACCAAAATTGCGATCGCCGCCGCCAAATTATTGGCAAGTCAAGGCAAGCGCGTACTCTTAGCAGGACAAGCAGAACCAACATTATCAATCCTTTTGGGTACTCCCATTGCTGCTGATCCTCAAGAGATCGCTCCCAAGTTACAGGCGGTACAGTTTCAAGCATCTGTACTGCTTGAGCGTAACTGGGATGAAGTGAAAAAACTGGAGGCACAATACCTCCGCACCCCCATCTTCAAAGAGGTTTTTGGTCAAGAACTGGTAGTGTTACCAGGGATGGACAACGCCCTAGCCCTGAATGCTATCCGCGAATATGATGCCAGTGGCAAATATGATGCGATCGTCTACGATGGCACGGGTGACTCTTTAACGTTGCGAATGTTGGGTTTGCCAGAATCTCTCAGTTGGTATGTCCGGCGATTTCGGCAATTGTTTGTCAACTCCGATTTGGGGAAGACGATTACTGAATCGCCCTTGATTCAACCGCTGATTAGCAGTTTTTTCAATATCAACTGGACAGCAGATAACTTTGCAGGTCCCACTAACCAAGTCAATAATTTCTTAGAAAAGGGGAGAGCCGCTCTTGCCGATCCTAAGCGTCTCGCTGCTTTCTTAGTAACTACAGGAGATCCCCTTGAGGTAGCAAATGCTCGTTATTTGTGGGGTAGTGCTCAACAAATCGGTTTAACTGTCGGTGGTGTTCTGCTTGTGTCTACTGAAACGAATGTCAACCTGTCAGAGGAATTTATACCTCTACCTGTGAGCGTCGTTCCCGACTCGCCAACAGGTGACTGGCAACCATTGATAGACGCCCTACCCAACTTTGAAGCACAAGCGCTACAGGCTCCTAAACCAATTGAAATAGACATCCACAATCGTCAGGTACGCTTATTCTTGCCAGGATTTGACAAAAAGCAGGTCAAGCTTACTCAATATGGGCCAGAAGTCACTGTGGAAGCAGGAGATCAGCGGCGCAATATCCCTTTACCCCCGGCTCTGAGTGGCAGACCCGTTGCTGGAGCAAAGTTTCAGAATAATTATTTGATAATTTCGTTTTAAGTTATGGGAATGGGGACTGGGGACTGGGGACTGGGAACTGGGGAATAGGGACTGGGGAATAGGGAAGAAACTTAATCACCAATGCCCAATTCCCGATGCCCAATTCCCAATGCCCAAAATGCCCAATTCCCGATGCCCAATTAATTAGTAAAAATTATGTCAGAATCAACTCCCATTACCCCAGACCCCAACCCATCTGAGGCATTAGCAAATAATCCCAGTGAGCAAGCAATAGCATCTAGCGATCGCAGTGCGAAAACTAGACAGCTGCTAGGGATGAAAGGTGCAGCGCCAGGGGAAACCTCAATTTGGAAAATCCGTTTGCAGCTCATGAAGCCGATTACCTGGATTCCCCTAATTTGGGGCGTAGTCTGTGGTGCGGCTTCTTCTGGTAACTATACCTGGACGCTGGAAAATGTCTTGAAGGTAGCAACCTGTATGTTACTGGCTGGGCCATTGATGACAGGTTACACCCAAATCCTCAATGACTACTACGATCGCGAAATCGATGCCATAAATGAACCCTATCGCCCGATTCCCTCTGGAGCAATTCCCCTACCCCAGGTAATTATTCAGATTTGGGTATTACTGATTGCTGGTATTGGTTTGGCATTTGTGCTGGATGTGTGGTCTGGTCATGAATTCCCGACAATTACAGCGATCGCAATCATCGGTTCTTTCATTGCCTACATTTATTCTGCACCTCCCCTGAAACTCAAACAAAACGGCTGGCTAGGTAGCTACGCCTTGGGTGCAAGCTATATCACCCTACCTTGGTCTACAGGACACGCTTTGTTTGGCGATCTCAATTCCACAATTGTGATTTTGACAATGTTCTACAGCTTGGCTGGATTGGGCATTGCTATTGTGAATGATTTTAAGAGTGTAGAAGGCGATCGCCAGCTAGGATTAAATTCACTACCCGTAATGTTTGGCATCACCGCCGCCTCTTGGATTTGTGTAGTGACAATTGATGTCTTTCAAGGATTGATTGCAGCTTATCTCGTCAGCATCCATGAGAATTTGTATGCAGCAATACTAGTACTGTTAATCATCCCGCAAATCACCTTGCAGGATATGTATTTCTTGCGCGACCCCGTTAAGAATGATGTTAAGTACCAAGCCAGCGCCCAACCTTTCCTTGTTCTAGGAATGCTCGTCACTGGTTTAGCGCTGGGTCATGCTGGCGTTTAAATTATACTTCTATAGTGAGAAGTTAGGAATTAGGAGTTAGGAGGTAATATACTTCTAACTCCTAATTTGTATCAGGACATATCGTGTTTAAACTGATATCTTTCCTCATCTATGGGATTCAACCTTTGTTAGTCCCGATTTGCTTTGTTGTAGCTTGGACTGTAATTATTCTCGTTGTTTGGAGTCTTTGTGCAGCAGCACGAGATGGTTTGACTACAGCCAAGCAAATGCATCAAATCCCTTGTACTGGTTGCCAATTTTTTACCGACAATTACCGTCTTAAATGTACTGTACGCCCATCTATTGCCAATACAGAAGAAGCGATCGATTGTTCTGACTATCAACCGAAGACTAATCCTTATCTCTATTAGGGAGCAGGGGGAGCAGAGGGAGCATGGGGAGAAGAATTAATAACTAATGCCCAATGCCCAATGCCCAATGCCCAATGACAAATGACAAATGACAAATGACTAATGACTAATGACAAATGACTAATGACTAATATCTAACAATATTTTCAAAACACCCCGACTCTGAGCGTGTTCAAAAGCTGCAAGCCCTTCAATGAGGGGGTAGGTGGCATGAATTAGAGGTTGCACATTAACTTGTCCTGTAGCTAGTAGCTGAAGGGCTGGGGCAAAGGGGCCACAACGAGAACCGATGAGGGTGATTTCATCTACTACTAAAGAAGAAGCATCTAGACTGAGTTTGCCAGAATAAGTACTTTTCAGTACAAGCGTACCACGGGGACGTAGGGCGCGGCGGGCGATTGCAAATCCTTCTGGATTACCAGTACATTCTACTGAGATATCGAAATATCCATCTTTCACAGCATTAGCTAAACCAGTTTTAATCCCCCGTGCCTCTAAGTTAGCCAGTTTGTCTTGATGACGCCCCACAGCTAAGAGTTCACAGCCGGTTAAGGCTAATGTCTGAGCTACCAACTGCCCTAGTTTGCCATCTCCAACCACTAGCACCCGATTATTTGGATGTAATGGCACTTGCTGCTGAATTTCCAAAGCTGCTGCTATAGGTTCGGTAAATGTTGCTACTTCTGTTGGCACATTATCAGGTACAGGATGCAGATTCTCTATTGGCAAACAGAGATATTCACCAAAGGCTCCATTCCGGTTGACAATACCCAAAACTGTACGATTTTCGCAGTGAGTTGATTGTCCGCTGCAACAAAAGCGACAATGCCCACACACAGCGTTGATTTCTCCAACTACGCGTTTGTTAACTAAGTGTTCTGGCCCTTGTTCAACGACACCCACAAATTCATGACCTAAAATACCAGTGTAGGGATAGTAGCCTCTGAGTAATTCCAGGTCAGTGTTACAGATACCCGCACGCAAGACGCGTACTAAAGCTTCTCCTGGTGGTGGTTCAGGAATGGAAATGTCTGTGCGTAATTGTAACTGGTTGTTTTCGAGCCAGAGTCCTTTCATTCTTTTTCACGTCCTTTGCCTAAATATGTTGTCATACCATTTTCAAAAATCTTTGCAACATAATGAAGGGGCGTATATCCGTATCCTACCCACGCTTATGTCTCTGTAGAAGGTATTTCTTTAATTTTGGTTACATCAATTTTGCTTAACCAAGTAACCAAGTCTTCTGAGTCAAGTGTGATCTCACTTCCCAAGGTTTTGATATAAAGAAGTCCGTCGCTAATAATTAAATCTCGGATTGGATACCATGAATCTCGTGTTCTAATCAGAAGTTCCAACGGAATCCCTAGTCTTGAAGTATACTTGCGATATTTCCACCAAGCTCGCCATAGAAGGACACATTTAGTACAGTGCATCTCATAGCCTTTGGGAACTTCGCAGTATTGATACTGATAAAAACCCCGACTATCTACTTCTCCTTTGAGGAGATAACTATATTCTGCTAATGCCTGATTTATCAATTCCCACTGGGTTGATTTTGGAGAAATTGAGAATTCAGATAGGGTGTTAGATAGCTGTACGGTAGCAATAACACCTTCGGCTTTTGCTGTCAGTTGGTTAGTCTTATAAACTGTTTGCGCTGTCAAAGCAGGATTTGACAACAAAACTTCTTTTTTCTGGATAGAGTTTTGTACAAACTCTCGAATTAAATCTAGATTAGACAACATAAAATTTTTTATACTAAATTAACCAGTGTTATAAAAGCCACAACACTACTTAAATTAGTAACTACACTGGTTTTGCACTTAAATCAGGATTATTACCAGCTTCATTTATACTCAATTCTTTGTTTGACTAGGGTTTTGTTAAGTTTTATATTGATATGCCGCCATCCACTATGCTGGTTGACAAAATCACTGTTTCCAGGTGTGTAAGCGGCAAATTAAATTTTTACGCCTTCGAGAAAAGGTTGAAATACCGGAACTAATTCGGGACGACTGACAACAAGGGTGGGAAAAGAGCGATCGCTATAATCTTCTCCTGCTGACAACGGAAACGGCTCTGAATTAAGTGATGACCATACCCCACCAGCCGCTTGGACAATTACCCAAGCCCCCGCTATATCCCAAACTTTTGGTGTCGCCTCAATCCCACCGAGAGTAGCCCCAGTAGCAACTGTCAAAAAATTATAGCTAGCTACACCCAACATCCGAATTTTACAAGGAAAGCCGTTTTTGATAGCTGCGGTACTACGAGAACAAAGGTTAAAAAAGTGATTATTGCTGGGACTATCAACACTTGTGTGGATGGGATGGTGGTTGAGAAATGCTCCTATTGGTGTTGCCAAACCAGATGAACCTGCCCAGAAACCATGAAAAGCTTGATTCAAGGTTGGTGCGTAAACATACCCAAAAATGGGTGTGCCTCGATACAGTAAACCCAGAGATATTGTCCAGAGAGGAATACCGCGTGTGAAGTTGGTTGTACCGTCGAGAGGATCAATTACCCAGCACCACTCAGTACCGGGAAATGACTGATCACTCTCTTCGCTCAAAATGCCGTAACCAGAGAAATTAGAAGCGATCGCATCTCGAATTTCCTGATCTGCCCATTTATCTGCTTGCGTCACCAAACTACCATCAGCTTTTTGGTCAGCCTGTACTTTCCCAAAATCTTGCATTAGCTGCTTGCCCACCCTGGTAGTGGTAGTTTGGGCAAAATCCAGAATTGTTGTCCAAAAATCATTCATTGGTTATTTAGTCATTTGTCATTTGTTTCATGCCCAATGCCCCATGTCCTATACAGTTTAATCTAAATCGCTTTCTAAAACAGATGCGATCGCTTGTTTGGCACTTGTTTGAAATTCTGTGACGTTCACCCGATTCAGAAACCAAATTGATGCCACCATTCCCACGGCTTCTAGAGCAAATACCAGTCCATAAGCTAACTCTGGGCTAGGTAACAGCTGGCGTCCAATATCTAAAACTGTACCTCCGATTACTACCGCCACACCTCTAGAAAGGGACTGTGCTAATCCCCATGCCCCAATGAATGTACCTGCGGCTTCCGCTGCGGTAAGATCCAACATCAAGCTAATTGCAGCCGTTGTTAAGAAACCTGTGGCTAAACCGAATAAGACCAAACCTAGTTTGAGAACTGCTGCATTAGCTGTGAATCCTGATATACCTAGCAATATTGCACAGAATGCTACCAACATACAGCCTAGACGTGCAGTTCTGCGCTTACCCAAACGCGGGACTATAAAAAAGCCCGTAACACCGTAGGCAATCAGTAGACCCGTTCCATAAAAAATGTTTAATTTGGTGCTTTCCGCTAGGGGCATTTTAAACACTTGACCCGCATAGGGTTCCAAAATCGGGTCTTGCATAAACAAACTGATAGTCATCACCAATAAAAAGGTGAAAAATATACCTGTTTGTGGGCTAGCTGTCAAGATTTTCCAAGCATTGCCCAGAGTAATGCTATCTTCCCGGTTCACCAGTGTGGAACGGGTTGAGTATTGGGAGTATTTTTTTTCTACGCCAAATGTTGCTGCGATCGCTAAACCAAATACAATTGCAGGGACGATAGTAAATAACCGATTGATCGCTGGTTGCAAAGTTTCTACAGTTGCTTCTGGCGTTAACTGCTTGAGCAAGCTGGCACTAATAATCGCGCCAACAATAATCCCCACCATTAGCATCGACCAAACCACACCGACTACTTTGGAACGGTTATCTTCTTCAGATATATCCACCAACAAAGCAGCAAAGGCAGTACCGCTGGCACAAATTCCTAGACCGTATACAGCAAATACCAAAGCCAAAAGTGCTGTCCAGCCGATTGTTTGGGTTGTCCATACCCAATTACCTGCACTATTTCCAGCAAGATTCATCTGCCACATTACTTGTACAGCTAAAAATGCTGCGATCGCAAATATTGCCGCGCCCACCCAAACATAGGCTGTGCGGTGGTATCCCCATAACGGCTTGGCATCGGAAATCTGGCCAAACCAGATACGTGAAGGAGCAACAAATAAAGGCAGTGCTAAAACTACTGATACCAGCGTCGCCGGAATTGCTATTTCTTGAATCATGACTCTGTTGAGTACCCCCAGAGTCAAGATAGACATCATGCTCAACCCCATCTGAAATAAACCCAGCCGGAACATGGTCAGCAGGTTTACCCTTGGCACAGATAGGGATTTTGTTTTGGTATCAAATACTTCACCGCTTGCCATAGCTACTTTTTCGTATAGTTTATAAGATTTAATCTCTCTCTTTAAATAAAGATAAACCCTACCCGCTCGAAATCAGCGAAGGAAAAGTTGAAGTTGCGATGGCGTTGCGCCGCCAGAGGCGATCGTTCGCAGTTATTTGGCAAATAATCATACACCTCGATTAGCATAAACTTCAGCCAAGTTAGGATTAATCTTTAGAGCTTGGTTGTAATCTGCGATGTCTACGACGGGCTACGCCTATGCATAACGAGAGAATTTTAGGATGAAGTAGTGAAACGAGACTCCATTTACTATCAAATTTTTAAGCGCTTTCCAGGGTTACTCTTTGAACTGGTTGATAATCCTCCTCTGCAAGGGCAAAACTATCGATTTGAATCACTTGAAGTCAAAGAAACCGCTTTTCGCATCGATGGTGTATTTTTACCTCCAGAGAATGCAACATCCAAGGTGATCTTTTTTGCCGAAGTTCAATTCCAAAGAGATGAAGCCCTCTATCATCGGTTCTTTACCGAGTCGCTGATGTACCTGAACCGAAATCGTTCTCAGTACGATGACTGGTTCTGTGTAGTAATTTTTTCATCACGCTCATTGGAACCAAGCGATCAAAGAACTCATCGAATATTTCTCAACAGCGACCAAGTGCAGCGAATCTATTTAGAGGAGTTAGGCGCGACTAATCAGCAGCCAATAGGCATCAACTTGATGCAGTTGACTCTAGCATCAGATGAAGTGATGGCCGAGCAAGCGAAGCAATTGATTGAGCGGGTAAAATTAGAGGAAACGGACACACTGCCGAAAAACGAAATACTAGACATCATCACCACAATCGCCGTTTATAAGTTTTCGACCTTGAGTAGAGAGGAAGTTGAAGCTATGCTAGGACTCACTTTAGAGCAAACAAGGGTTTATCAAGAAGCGAAAGCCGAGGGTCGAGAAGAAGGTCGAGAAGAGGGTCGAGAGGAAGGTCGAGAAGAACGGGAAGCTGAAATGTTGAAACTTACCGTCCCTCTGTTACTAAAAACAGGGATGAGTATGGAGCAGATTGCTCAACACCTCAATGTTGATATAGAAGCTGTCCAGATTGCCGCACAGTCAGGTACATAGAATGAGGAAGTGGAAGCTATGCTGGGATTGACTTTGGAGCAAACAAGAGTTTATCAGGAAGCGAAAGCCGAGGGTCGAGAAGAACGGAAAACTGAAATATTGAAACTTACTGTGCCTCTGTTACTAAAAACAGGGATGAGTATGGAGCAGATTGCTCAACATCTCAATGTTGATATAGAGGCTGTCCAGCTTGCCGCACAGCAAAATACATAGAATTGATATTTCATGTCTGTTGTCATATTTTGGCAAAATGAGGAGAGCTTGATAAGAATCCTCAATTGTTCTTTTCTGGTTTCCAGAGCGATCGCGCCGAAATCTGACATATTAAGAAGCTCATGACTTCATCAGAGTTGGGACTTGCTAGCAGGGTACTCCAGTCTCTAAAGTTTGCATAGCATTTCTACACTCACTCACCCGAAAAATTGTTATGCTGCTTCACTACTACACACTTCTTGCCGAAGATTATAAAATATTAATAGCTGGAATTATTGCTTTACTATGTAAAATGTTTGATTTTCTTTGATTTTAGTGTCAACACTGATAGAAATATTTGCTTTTTCTGTAATTCTAAGTTCTGTATATGAATCGTTATTTAATTGAATTGTCAAAATAGGTTTTTTGTAAAAGTTACCTTCTGCTGTTTCAATTATAAGCATATCTTCAACTTTTATCGTATAATTTTCGATTTCAAATGCCAATACTTTATTACTAAAGATTTTAATTACTTTTTCTATTTTTTTAAATGTAGATATTGATTCTTTTTTAATAAATTCCTCAACTAATATTTCCAAAAGAGCTTGGCAATATTTTTCTAAAAATTGTATATAAGGCTCTAATCCAGATATGCTTAAAATATCTAATACTTCTGAACCGTGAGCAATCTGATTTCTTCTTTCAACTAAATCATTTATTGTATTGTATAGAGTATCTGTATCTAAATTGGGTATATTTTTAATTTGTTTCTCATTTTTAATATATTGAATTAATGTTTGATTTTTTTTTAATGCATCATTCAAACTAACATTTATAAGCTCAAATAGCTTTACAATTTGTTTGTGCTTCAAATTACCTGATGACAGAACAAAAGCTTCTGTATTAAATTTGTAACTTATAGGGTTTACAATACATTTATTTAGCTTTTCTAAAACTTCTTCTTTTGTAAGATGCTGATATTTGGCACTTTCTCTACTTACAATAGTATTTATTAGTTTTAAAGAAAGTTCAAAATGATTATTTCTGATTTTTTCATCTATTTCTTTATACTCGCTTACTAAACTAGAAAGGGAATCAAGATATTCCTTAATCCAAATTTCTACATATTTTTCTAGCAACCCATAAAGTGAAATAATAGATGCTTTGTACTCAAATATTTTTTTATCAGTTCCAAAACTTCTATGATGCTCTGTCAACGTACTTAGCGACGATTCAATTTGTTCATTATTAGTCTGCAATCCAGTATAATCTACCAAATTATTCACATACTGAATATGTTTAAAATATTCTCGTACTTGATTGATTTCTTTTTTGAAGCTCTCCAATGATGTTGTATGCATAATTTCTACTAAAGCTTATGATATATAATCTTGTAGAAAGTTATGAAAATATTTTATGCGTGATTCTACATCTTTTTTGTTATTGTCTCTACCATCAAAAAGGAATCTATTGTTCTCTTCCTTAACGTATAGCAATTCTTTATTGGAATATAAAGCACTTTTTATTGATTGACTATGTTTGAGGAAACTTTCCTTGTGCGAAATATTATTTGCAAACACCTGCATCAATGGATCGTAAATAGTTTTTAATGGAACTTTATTGTCACGCTTTTGTTTTGGTGGTATAAAAGCTGAATTTCCAAATATTGAATAAATCAAATTAATAGTTTCATTAAAAAGGGCTTCAAGATTTTTTATTGTTTGATCTTGATAACTATTTGCTTGCTTTAAATAGTCATCTAAAAATTTATCCACTGTGGATTTGAAGTTAGTTATATGTCGATAAGCAAAAAATCGTAAAACCAATTCAACATCTTCCATTTTGCGATAAGGTTCACTTTTAAGTAATTCTTTTTCTCCTTCGGATTCTAAAGGTAACTTCCACATCTTACGGAAAGAGTCGTTTTGAGCAAGTTTTATACACAATTGGTTAAACTTGCCATTTAGTAAGGCATTTCTTGTTTCCTGTGGAGTTAGTTTTTCTCCGCCACTATTCAATCTTTCAAAAACTATTTGCTTGAGAGAATCAGCTTCTTCTGCGCTTTTTGCTGTCTCCTGCAACAATACAATAGATGATAAATAACGCCGATCTATTCCTCTTTTAATTTGTTGCGGTAAGTTCTTATAATTTCGCCCATTAAGTTCCTGCCAATATTCTAACCCTTCTAAATCAAATTTTCCTTTGTAAAAATCATAAATAGCTGTTAGCCTTTGTAGCCCATCCATTACTTCATAAATAGAGTAATCGACTTCATACAGAAAGATAGGCGGAATCGGCACATTCATTATGAATGATTCTATCAAACGAGATTTTCGAGTATTGTCCCACCTCTTTCTGCGCTGGTATTCAGGATTTAGAATATACTTTTGACTGTCAAGCATAGTTTCAATACTATCAAGTGGGTAACGAGCTTGTTCCGTTACAATTCTTATCTCTCCCTTATTATATTTTTCATTAATCTTATCATCTGGAAGAGAGATTTGAAGATTATCCGACTTATCTGATAAAGAAAATGTTTCGCCTGGAATCAAATGACTATTTGTTGTCATGCAGAGGTCTCCAGATTTTATGGTGATCAACTTTTTTAATCATAGATGACACTGTACATCCATGTATATAAAAACCTACAAGATGCCTTCAAAAGGCTTGCAAGGCTTGAATTTTCATTTTAATGCACAAATTTTCAGATAGCTAATCTGTTAATCTCAGCTATTCTACAAAACGAGGCTATAACTATTTGACAGCATGATCACACTTCAGCATTAGTTAAAACACAATCATTGTAACAGTTGACCCCTTACGTTAATCAATCACGCCATTCAATCCCCGTTTCTTAACTAGGTACAACAGCTTAAGAGCATTGCCACTGAAACGATTATGACCGATTGATTTATAACTTTTGAACTGTTGATAGACTTGTATTCAAAATAGCAGCAAATACTGCCTGACTGACAAAAAATTTTATAGTAAACCTAATAGTAATATTTACTGAAGTTCTGGTATTGTACTGTAACTTTATCGGACGGAATCAAGCTACATAAAAAATTCAATGTGAAAATGTGGTTTTAACTACGCTATTCCATTGAATTAGTAAGATAAACTTGCCGTATGTATGTCATCAAACTACTTACCTTCATCTAGTAATCAAAAAGGCATAAGCAATGAGTAAAGAACCAGTCAAAGTAATATTATGGGAAGAAAATCAAAAAGATTTTCTAAAAAAGTTCTATGATCTCCAATTTACTCCCAGAGTAGGAGAAGAAGTTTACCTAAAAAAGGAGAAATGGAAAGTAACCAGAGTTGAGCATGATATCGAAATTAGTGAGATTAATGTCTACATGGAATTAATCAAAAAAGCCAAGCAGGATAAATCATCTAATTCATAAATACAAGTAAATACACTCAACTATAGCAATCCTATTTGATTTGTGAGAATTGCAGATCGCAGATCCCCGACTTCTTCGAGAAGTCGGGGATCTTGTTTATGCGAGTTTGATTTAGATTTTAAATTTTTACTGCAAGGCGCGATGTCTACGACGGGCTACGCCTACGCACAACAAGAGTTGCGTCCAAGTGGTGACGATCGCGCTGTAACGATACACTATAAAAGTAAAGAAATGTAAATAAACTAAATTTTGCAACCGTGGAAAACATCACATTGGGGCAAAATGGCCCAGTTGTTACACCCTTGTGCATAGGCACTTGGGCTTGGGGTGATAAACTATTTTGGAATTATGGCGATCGCTACGGCCCAGAACAGTTACAAGAAGCCTTTACAGCAGCCTTAGAAGCTGGTATTACCTTCTTTGATACAGCCGAAGTCTACGGAATGGGATTATCAGAGAAATTTTTGGGAGAATTTCTGCAACAGACACAACAATCTGTACAAATTGCCACGAAATTTGGCCCCCTACCGTGGCGATTTACAGCCCAATCCGTCTCTGATGCTTTAACAGCCAGCCTCAAACGCTTGCAATTAGAGCGAATCGCCCTGTATCAAGTACATTGGCCTTTTGCCTTCTTTTTAAGTCAAGAAACTTTGATGAATGCCTTAGCAGATGAAGTGAAGCGGGGCAGAATTGCCGCAGTCGGTGTGAGTAATTACTCAGCAGAGCAAATGCGAGACGCACATCAAATATTGGCGGCCCGTGGAGTGCCTTTGGCTGTGAATCAAGTGCGTTATTCTTTACTCAGTCGCCAAGTTGAAAGCCAAGGTATTATCACAACTGCGCGTGAGTTGGGTGTGATTATCTTGGCTTATAGTCCTTTAGCACAGGGATTACTCACTGGAAAGTACAGCATTGATAGTACTGAAATCCCAACTGGTGCGAGGAAAATAGACCCACGATTTAAGAAAGAAGGTCTACAAAAAATTGCCCCAGTCATATCTTTGCTACGCAATTTCGGGGAAAAATACGATCGCACTCCAGCTCAAGTTGCTCTCAACTGGTTAATTGCTCAGGGAAATGTTATTCCTATTGCTGGGGTGAAGACAGCTGAACACGTGCGGCAAAATGCTGGTGCTTTGGGCTGGAGATTGAACGACGATGAAATTGGAGAGTTAGAACAACTTAGTCGTCTTTGGCTGTAGTATTTTTGATTTGTCTAAAAAACAATACAGTTCAGAGTGAGCAACAAAACCCTCATGTAGAGACGCGATTTATCGCGTCTTCAAAGACTAAAAAAGCCAAAAAGTCAAGAGCATAAAGTCAAAATCTTAACTCCTGACTCTTAACTCTCAACTCTGCCAATTTTTAGATTTGGAATTTTGGATTTTGGATTGAAGAAAAAATCTAAAATCCAAAATTGATTAACTGTTGACTAAGAAGCTGATTCCCTAGCTGTAGGTTAACCTAGCTTTTTACTAGGGGATGCAGAAGATTCACGACCACTTCCACTTGTCCGCAGTTTGGGCTTGGGTGAAGAATGTCTTTCTTCATCTCCATTGCTGCTATCTGATTTCCACGCAGCACGGGGGCGATCGCTGGAAGATTCACGACGCTTACCAAGTCTTGGTTTGGGAGCAGAAGATTCTTCTTGAGGAATTTCCACGTCTGAACTCAACCAAGCAGGACGAGTTTGATCGTAAGCGATTTGCAATGCTGCGGCGGCGATCGCTTGAGCATCGTATTCTTCAATCAGTTCGCTGACAATTGGCAAGAACGAAGCCAAACGCTCACCTGTCAAAGCTTCTCGCACTAGTTCTTGCAATTTCAGAATGTGTTTTGCTTCAATCTGGGCGCGTGTGGGAATTGTCAGCACTTGCCAACTTTGGCGGTTATGACGTTCAAATGTTTGCTGTTTGCGGCGCTCAAATGGTTGTACTAAAGAAATTGCTGTTCCTTCTTTACCAGCACGACCAGTACGACCAATGCGGTGGACGTAGGTTTCTACGCTGTCGGGTAAGTCGAAGTTGATTACATGGGAGAGTTGATCGACATCTAACCCTCTTGCTGCAATATCAGTTGCTACCACCCAGCGAACTTGACGGTTACGGAATCTAATTAATAACCGTTCCCGCGCTTGTTGGGACAAGTCACCGTGGTATTCATCGACACTATGACCAGCACCTTGTAACTGACTGGTGAGTTCTGCGGCTGTGCGTCTGGTGCGAACAAAGATTAAAGCTGTTTCTGGATCTTCCATTTCCAGAATTGGCTGTAAAGCTTTGGCTTTTGTCCAGTGGCGGGGGATCAAGTAAGCTACTTGATTAATCTTGTTGGGAGCGGCTTTTGGCTGTTCAACGGTGACAGTTGCAGGCGATCGCAAGAACTTGTTCACCAACATCCGAATCGAGGGTGGCATTGTTGCCGAGAATAAAGCTGTTTGGCGATCTACGGGCGCTTGCGAGAGGATTTTGATCACATCGTCGATAAAGCCCATGCTCAACATTTCATCAGCTTCATCTAACACAAACCACTTCACTTGATCGAGCTTTAAACAGCCGCGATCTAGCAAATCGATCACCCGTCCTGGAGTACCCACGACCATGTGAACGCCACGTTTGAGTTGTAACATTTGGCGGTCAATTGATTGACCACCGTAGATTGCTAACACCCGCAATCCTTCATTACCGATGAATTGGGCGATCGCATCGTGAACTTGCATTGCTAATTCACGAGTTGGTGTTAAAACTATGGCTTGTACGGCTCTTTGATTAATATCTAACCGCTCTAATATTGGCAGTGAAAATGCTGCCGTTTTGCCTGTTCCTGTTTGAGATTGACCTACCACATCACGACCACTCAGCAATTGGGGAATTGCTTGTACTTGAATGTTAGTAGGTTCGGTAAAACCGATTTTTTCTAGTTGTTCGACACGTTCTTGGGAAATGCCTAATTCTTGAAATGAAAGAGTCATTAATTCTCCTAAATTTTTTGTAAGGATTTTTGGATTAGTCATTTAGTCATTAGTCATTTAGTCATTAGTCATTAGTCATTAGTTATTGGCTATTGGTAAGCCAAGGGCGATAGCGGAGCCTCAACTCTTAGAGAGGCTATGTCAACAAGTCCGCCAGCGTTTTAGGTAAACCCTCATGAAAACTGCCATTAATGCAGTATTGACCTTAGGATAAGGATGAATATATAAGGGTCATTTAACAAAAGACAAAGGACAAAAGACAAAGGACAATTTAATTATTGACTACCTGACCATAGAGGTCGTATGTATCAGCGTGGTGAATCGCTATTGGCACGATGGTTCCTAATTTTGCCTGGCCTTTGACATACACCAGACCATCAACCTCTGGGGAAAATCTACCTGAACGACCGATTAATTCACCACTTTCAGGGTTTTCTTGCTCAATCAGGACATCGACGATTTTGCCTACTTCCTGTTGATTTTTCTTTTGAGAAATCGGTTGCTGGAGTTCCATCAGTTGGTATCGGCGATCGTCCATCACTTCTTGGGGCAAGTGATTTGGTAGTTTGTAAGCTGGGGTTCCTTCCTCAGAGGAAAAGGTGAAGACACCAACATGATCAAATTCATGCCGCTGAACGAACTCTAGTAGATGCTCAAAATGCTCGCTTGTTTCTCCTGGGAAACCAACAATAAATGTTGTCCGCATTACGGCTGTTGGTAGCGCCGTTCTAATGCGATCTATAATCCCATCATTTACGCGTCCTTGCCAAGGACGATTCATGGCGCGGAGAATATCTGGATGGGAATGCTGCAAGGGCAAATCCAGGTAAGGCAAGACGTTCGGTGTTTCTTGGATCGCCGCGAT
Source organism: Nostoc sp. CALU 1950 (assembly GCF_051172895.1). Lineage (NCBI taxonomy): Bacteria > Bacillati > Cyanobacteriota > Cyanophyceae > Nostocales > Nostocaceae > Nostoc > Nostoc sp. CALU 1950. Next base: position 21,678 of record NZ_JBDNJQ010000022.1, read on the forward strand.
CACATCTGGGGTTAGTCCCGTGGGATAAGCATAGTGCATTCTGATCCACGGTATATCTACTTTCCCCAAAGCGCGAAGTAATTCCGCTAATTTTGGCTGACCGTAAATATCCAAACCGTAATTAGTGGTGATTTGGGAAATTAGAATAATTTCCTTTACCCCTTGACTAACTAACTGCTCCGCTTCGGCGACGATAGATTCAATAGTACGCGATCGCTGGTTCCCTCGAAGATGAGGAATTATACAAAATGCACAACGATAATCACATCCTTCTGCAACCCGTAGATAAGCTACGCCCTCGGTTGTAGTACGATAGCGCGGTGTAGTCTCGTCGGCAATGTAGGTTGGTTCGATACTAACCTGTTTGACCCGCTCGCCAAGTTCAACACGCTCAATTACATTTACAATTTTGTGATAATCGCCTGTACCCACTACAGCTACTGCTTCGGGTAACTCCTCCAAAAGTTGTTCTTGGAAGTGTTGCGCCATACAGCCAGTGATTACGATCTTTTTATTTGCCTCTGCCAGTTCTACCAAAGTTCTGACAGATTCTTGCCGGGCTGCTTCAATAAAACTACAGGTATTAACAATAACGTAATCGGCTAACTCTTCATTTGTATCTACACCGTAGCCTGCTTCTACGAGCATTCCCAGCATGTGTTCCGTATCAATTCGATTTTTCTCGCAGCCCAGGTGAGAAATGGCAATTGTTGGCTTATCACCCATATTTTGAAAATATCTTCATTTTTTTCTTCTTGTAGTCAAACATCGCAGCGCTAATTTCGCTTTTTTCTATCACTATCCTTCAGATAACAGTATGCAGTAGATTTCCACTGTCAGTAATTGTCCGTGGACTTATGACCCTATCAATAAATAAAAATAGAGGCCATGTTATGATATTTTTATCAATCTGTTCCCCAGGGTAAATTGAAGTGTCTTTGGGTACATTTGACACTTGTAATCTTTTTTAACAATTCGCCTATTGGTATTTTACATTACCACAGCGTGTGCGTTGTTAACCTACCCATCGGGAAGCCGCCCAAAGGGCTTGTTGTGAGAAGTCGCTACCCTCAGGGAAATCGACGAAAGCGACTACGCCTATAAAGCAGTAATGCTACCCTGGCGATTGGCAAGTCCTACGACAATGCGCGGACAAGACGCCTAAACCACGGAAAGCTGCCTTGCGTCTAGTGAGTGGCAAACTCCTCTTGTAGCCAGGTTTTATCTTAACATATCTTATGGGAGGTTTCACGCCAATTTCCATCTTAGGAAGGAGGCAGTAAACCGACTATCATAAAACACATTTGACTAGTTAATGAAAAGTCAAGAGTCAAGGGTCAAGAGGAGCCAGTCACGTGCGGGGTTTTCCCCGTTGAAGAGCCACCTCCCTATAGAGATTTTCTCTGTTCAGGGGAGTGGCGTTGAACTGGCGTTCAATAGTCAAAAAATTCTGGACTCTGGACTCCGCGAGGCGGATTAAAGACGTGGACTTATATCAGATATTTAAAACTCGTTCACCAATTATTGGCGTGGTTCACCTGCTACCACTGCCTACCTCACCCCGTTGGGGAGGTAGCCTAAAAGCGGTGATTGATCGTGCCGAACAAGAAGCCGCAGCCCTAGCAAGTGGAGGGGTTGACGGGCTGATTGTCGAGAATTTTTTCGACGCGCCGTTTACCAAAAACCAAGTCGATCCAGTGGTTGTGAGTGCCATGACCATTGTGGTGCAGCGGATACAGAATTTAGTGACTTTGCCTATAGGCTTAAATGTTTTGCGAAATGATGGCAAAAGTGCAATGGCGATCGCTAGCTGTGTGCAAGCGCAATTTATCCGCGTCAATGTCCTCACAGGGGTGATGGCAACCGACCAAGGATTAATTGAGGGAGAAGCCCATCAACTACTCCGTTATCGACGGGAGTTAGGTTCTGATGTTAAAATCCTGGCCGATGTGTTGGTGAAACACGCCCGTCCTTTGAGTTCTCCAAATCTCACAGTCGCCGTGAAAGACACCATTGAAAGGGGTTTAGCAGACGCAGTGATTTTATCTGGTTGGGCTACTGGTAGTCCTCCTAACTTAGAAGATTTGGAACTAGCTTGTGGCGCAGCAAACGGCACACCAGTGTTCATCGGTAGCGGGGCCAATTGGGAAAATATTGATACATTGATGCAGGCAGCAGATGGCGTAATAGTTTCCAGTTCGCTGAAACGTCACGGACGTATAGAGCAACCAATTGACCCTATTCGCGTCGGTCAATTTGTGGAAGCTGCCCGTCGCAATTGGAACTCCAAAGGTGAAAGCAAATCAGCAGAACAAGTGAAGTTGCATTCTTAACTGGGGCATGGGGACTAGGGACTGGGTACTGGGGACTAGGGATTAGGAGCTAGGAGGACATAAAGAACAAAGGGAATTATTTAAAAAGTCATTCCTCCTTTGTCTCTCCCCATTCCCCATTCCCCATTCCCCATTCCCCATTCCCCATCCCCCATTCCCCATTCCCCATTCCCCATTCCCTAATATTTATGATTCGCCGTCGTTCTACTCCTTGGATTCATAAATGGTCACGTCCATTGATTGCCGCGATCGCTGGATGTGGTGCCCTGATAACAGGTTATCTCACCATAGAAAAGTTAACAGGAGGCAGTGCCGCTTGTGTGGCCGAAGCTGGTGCTAAGGGCTGTAATGATGTGCTTTCCAGTCCTTGGGCAACGGTTTTTGGTCAGCCGTTAGCTTTGTTTGGATTTTTGGCATACATCAGTATGGTGGTATTGGCTTTAGCTCCCTTGGTATTTAAATCAGGGGAAAACAATAGCCGCAAACAATTGGAAAATTGGACATGGTGGTTGCTGCTGGTGGGTGCGATCGCGATGTCTGTCTTTAGCGGCTACTTAATGTACGTGTTGGCATCTCAAATCAAAGCTATTTGTCCTTACTGTATTGGTTCAGCTTTGTTCTCCCTCAGTCTTTTGGTACTGACGATTATCGGTCGCACTTGGGAGGATATTGGACAAATCTTATTTACCGCTCTGATTGTCGGGATGGTGACACTGATTGGTACTTTAGGCGTCTATGCTGGTGTGAATCAATCACAGGTTACACCTGGAACTCCTGGACAACCTGTAAAAATTGCCTTTACTCCCAATGTCAAACCTAACCCAGCATTTGGTTGGGAAATTACCACTACTTCTGGTGAAGCAGAAATAGCCTTAGCACGCCATCTAGCGAAAGTAGGTGCGAAGCAATACAGTGCTTACTGGTGTCCTCACTGTCATGAACAAAAGCTGCTTTTTGGTAAAGAAGCTGAGGAAATAGTCAACAATGATATCAAGGTAGAGTGCGCTGCCGATGGACTCAAAGCTCAACCAGAACTTTGTCAAGCCGCAAAAATTGAAGGCTTTCCCACTTGGATTATCAATGGTAAAAGCTATAGCGGAGTTCAAAACTTAGAGGAACTAGCGAAAGTTTCTGCCTACACAGGGCCTCGTAACTTCAAGTATTTTAAATAATTGACTTGAAGAGACTTCATCTGCGGTTTCCAATCCATTAGGGAGCCTACACCAACCTAGCTGTACGGTGTAGTTTACATCTAATAGTCAACTGGATGAATACAGCAAAGTCTGTTTCCAGTTGGCTTTTTTATTTTTGGTAATAGTTCAATAAGTCTTGTCTAATACCCAATTATCAATTTTCCTACGGCTTTTATTTGCAAACACCTGACGCTAAAGGAAATTAATCAAGTATATTTACTTTAAGATAATGTATACTTTAATTTCTTTTTACAGCACTTGGGAGCCACCTTGGGATGTAATCATGTCAGCGCCGAACCCAAAGGTGTGTCTGTTGGGAATTACCATAATTCTCAGTAAAATACCTAATTGATCACAAATGTGCAATTTTAATTGAGTAAGCTTAACCAGACAAGGTTTTCGGCATTTATTAATCTGTGCTGATCGCCATAAAAGTCCCGGTTGCCGTTTGGTCAGATAATTGGCCTCAATGTATGGTATTACATCACAAATACTATGATGTCTTAGAATAACCTTGCTGAGTTGAAAAAACTCTTAGAAACTCTATTTAGCTCCCCTTTGAGCTATGTTAGTCCGATAGTTAATAGCTATAGGAGATAGAGAATATTTCTGCCTACTAGGTAATGGGAATGAATCAGCAGCTAGGCAAGCGTTTTGTAAAGTTAATCTTTGAACTGAAACAATCGCTTAGTCGAGGACACAGAGAATTGATTACTGCGGCCAGCGTTGCAGTCTGCGTCCTACTTTTGCGCTCCATCGGATTATTGCAATCTTTGGAGTTAGCAGCTTTGGATCAATTTTTTCACTTACGTCCAAATGAACCGCCAGAAGAACGTATTACGATTGTAGTGATTGATGAGGCCTATTTAGACGAAGTACGTATGTGGCCGATTCCAGATGAAAAGATTGCCCTGTTGTTGCAAAAATTAAATGTCCACAAACCCCGTGCTATTGGCTTAGATATCTACAGAAATTTGCCAGTGGAGCCTGGTAACCAGGAACTGCGTAATGCTTATAAGTCAATGCCGAACTTAGTTGGAATTGAATTACTGGCAAATGATAAAAATAAAAACATTGGAGTTTTACCTCCACCGGGGCTGAGTCGCGACCAAGTGGGTTTTAACAACGTACTGTATGACCCTGATGGTAAAATACGTCGCAGCTTGTTATATTGGCATATCAATAATCAAGTACACGAAAGTTTTGCCCTGAAGCTGGCTTTATTATATTTAGAGTCAGAAGATATTACTCCTAGCAAAGCAAAAAGTAATCCTGAGTATTTGCAATTGGGTAAGGCAGCATTTACTCGTTTTGAGGGTAATGATGGTGCTTATATGGGAGCTAATGCTAGAGGCTACCAAATTTTGACCAATTTTCCCAAACCCAAATGTCAAAGATCATCTGGAGAGTTTTGTAGTTTTCGCCAGGTATCGATGAGAGATGTACTGGCAGATAAAGTCCAAGAAAACTTAATCAAAGATCGGATTATACTTATTGGCTCCACAGCACCCAGTCTCCAGGATTTTGTATTCATTCCTTACTCCAGCAGCCTAATGGGTACGGCAAAGCCTGTACCTGGTATTCAACTGCAAGCTTATTTTATTAGTGAGTTAATCTCTGCTGCTGTTGATGGAAGACCATTACTCAAAGTCTGGACTGACTGGGTGGAATACTTGTGGATTTTTGTCTGGTCTTATCTGGGAGCCGTGACGACATGGCGGATGCAAAATGCAACTAGTAGCCTGCTTAGTATCCTAGTTTCTTGCTTTGTATTTACCCTAAGTGCATACGTTGCTTTCTTGCATGGTTGGTGGATACCACTCATTCCCTCACTGTTTTGCTTTGGTAGTTCAGCTATTTGGATGATCGGTCATATTGCCCACATGCAGGAAGAGTGGAAACGTTCTAAGGAATTTTTGCATCACGTCATCAACACGATTCCTGATCCAATTTTTGTGAAAAATGAACAACACCAGTGGATTGTTTTAAATGAGGCATATTGTCGATTTATCGGTTATCCGAAAAAGTTATTAATTGAAAAGTCAGACTATGACTTTTTCTCTAAACACGAAGCTGATGTGTTTCGACAACAGGATGATCTGGTTTTTCGGACTCAGCAACCCCAGGAACATGAAGAAGAATTTACAAATGCAGATGGACAGACTCATCAAATTGCCACTAAGCGATCGCTCCACAAAGACTCAGCTGGCAATTTCTTTTTAGTTGGGGTTATCCGAGATATTACTCAGCGCAAGCTGATGGAGGAGCAGCTGAAGCGTACTGCTGCTGAACTATTTCGTTCTAACAGTGAACTAAAACTCAAAGAAGACCACTTACGTTATTTAGCGTATCACGACCCCCTGACTGGTTTATCCAATCGCAAATTTTTTGCTGAACAACTTTACGAGTCATTACACTGGGCGCAACACAACAACTTATTGCTGGGACTGCTGTTTATTGATCTAGATGGCTTTAAGCAAGTCAATGATACTCTGGGGCACGAGACGGGCGATCGCTTGCTAATGACTATCGCTGGAAGACTCAGCAACTCTTTACGTTCTAGTGATACGGTTTCTCGTTTGGGTGGCGATGAATTTACTGTGATTTTACGGGCAATTCCTAATGTTCAAATAGCTGCTAAAGTCGCTGAGAAAATTTTAAGCAGTATTACCAAGCCAATTGTCTTGGACGGCTATACAATCCGAGTCTCTGCCAGTATTGGCATTAGTGTTTACCCGTACAACAGTCAAGACAGTGAAACTTTGATGAAACAGGCAGATGCAGCAATGTACCGTGCCAAGCGTCTGGGTAAAAATCGCTACGAGTTTGCTTAATTAGTCAAGAGTCAAGTCTCCAATTTATTTTCAATTTAGTTATAATTTTTACCTTCCAATTAGGAATGTGTATTAGAGATACGTCCAAAGCACTATCTTGAAAAAGTATGGGATATATGGTTGTTTAGGCAAGATATAGACCCAGTAAGGCTTTTTTGCCTGAAGACTAAACCCAAGAACATCGATGAGAAAGGAATTAGTCATCAGAGGTAATCAAAAAATAAATCTTTAGTGTAATATTTTTTACATAATTAAATATTACTTGTACTGCTTCGGTTTATAGCGGCATTTCATAATTTCATGGGTTGCAAAATCCTTACAATATAAGTATTACGTTATTTTATCTTTACAGTTCTTTACTCTAAGAAAATCATAACTATACAATAAAATAAGTATTATTTAATATTTATCTAAACCATTCATTTAGCAAACATAGTGTTTATACTTAAGGAAATTAAGATATTATTAATAAATAGTGAATTGAGCAAAATGCTCACAGTCATTCATCAACATATCTAACTTTAGACTGATGTAAAAACAGCTTATTAAGAATACTACTTAAGTATAAAGACTATTTAATACCAGCTAATTAAGGTTAATCTATAAGCAAATACCATAATTACTTGTACACCAACAGCAATAATTTAATAAAGTTAAAATATTTTTTTCAAAAACATCAGTAAATATACGAAAAACATAAAAGCACGTTTGAAATGAAAAACTAGTAAATTTACTGACAGCTATGAAAACTAACTTCCGAATCACAAAGTTTATAATTTTCTGTATAAGTGCTTACATACTAATACCGAAAATTGCCGCTTGCACAGGTATATTCAGTACTGCAAGTGCTAATACTTTTGGCGCTACTAGTAACAAGACTTTAATCGCCCGCAAAGTCAATTCTCAAAATTCAAAAGACACGTATATTCCACCAAATTATGGTGGCCCCGACAGTCAGCATGGTAGCGGCACTCGCTGAGGGCAATTTCGGATTTTGGATTTTGGTGAACCAGTGTGATGAGGCAACTATTGTCTTGAGCATCATATCCTTTAGTTGGAGCTACCCCATCGCCCTTGGCATCAGAGTGGCTCAGGTTTCTGTCGATAGTGTTTATATAGTCTTCTTATACTAATTCAATTAATGATTGGAACACATCCTTGGGTAAAGACGCGATGAATCGCGTCTCTACAAATGGTCTATTTGTGGCATTCTTTTTTCAAACTGGTATTACTTTTGGAAATTTAGCGATTTGTATAGCGTTTGAACGAGCATAAGCGTATATTGTCTTAAAGCTATCTACGCGCAGCAGCGACCACAATAGAAGAGATTACAAGCCTTTATTAGAAACCACATTCCGCGAACTTAAATCAAGACAATAGTGGAGATTTCCACCAATGATGTGTTTGTACAAGTGTGTGAACTTGCCAATTTGGGTCTGGTTGCGGATAATCTGAACGGTAGTGCCCGCCTCGGCTTTCGGTTCTAAAAGCAGCACTTTTGAGAATTAAATCAGCTACATCTAATAAATTGCGGGTTTCTGCCCAAAGTCCCAATTGCCGCTCAACATCTGGTAGGTCAAAACTAGCTGGTTCTGCTGGATGTAAAGCAAGCAAGAATTGACTTAAAGGCAAAGTAGCAAAATCTTGCTGCCAAGATTCAATAGTAGCGATCGCACTTTCCAACTTTGATTGTTCCCGACAAATACCAGCACTTTCCCACACTAGACGTGGTAACTTCTCTCTGAGTGCTTCTAGCTGTGCTCGCTGGATCTGCCACTCGCTGGCATCAGGACTAAATTTCCGTAATGGTAGCACTGGTGTTTCTGCCGCCAGCTCAATATTTTCCAACTCAATTTGGCCCATCTGTGCCCCAAATACAATACATTCCAACAGAGAATTACTAGCAAGGCGATTTGCCCCATGCACCCCCGTACTAGCGGTTTCACCCACTGCGTACAAACCAGGGATATTTGTGCGATTCATCAGATCCGCGACAATTCCACCCATCCAGTAATGGGCCGCTGGCGCTACTGGAATTGGTTCATGGAAGACATCAACGCCCCAATGCTGACAAACTTTGATGATGTTGGGAAAGCGGTGACGAATCTTGTCGGCGGGGATCGGGCGCATATCCAACCATACATGGGCAGTCGCCAAATCAAGGGCGGTGCGTTGTAAATGGCTAAAAATTGCTCTACTGACCACATCTCTAGGTGCGAGTTCACCCGCAGGGTGGTAGTCAAAGGCAAAACGCCGCCCTTCATTATCGATGAGATGTGCCCCTTCGCCGCGTACCGCTTCACTAATTAGGAAACGATCAGCACCAGGTTTAGTGAGGGCAGTGGGATGAAATTGGACAAATTCTAAATCGCGGAGGATAGCCCCAGCCCGATATGCGATCGCTACCCCATCACCTGTACTCACAGCCGGGTTAGTAGTTTGGGCAAATACCTGACCGCCACCACCAGTTGCCAGTACCACAGCACCAGCTCTTACCCATGTGATTTTACCTTGATAAAACAGGCTAATTCCCTGACAGTGACCAGTTTCAGGTTCAATCCACAAACTCAAAGCCAAAGCTTGCTGAATGACTTGAATATTCTGGCGACGTAATACTTGGGTGGTGAGGGTGGTGGTAACTTCCCTCCCTGTGGTGTCCGCAGCGTGGAGTACACGGCGGCGAGAATGGGCGGCTTCTAAAGTTAAAGCCAAGGCTTGACCTTGACGGTCAAAAGCTACCCCCAAGTTAACTAGGGATTGAATACAGCTAGGGGCATGTTGGGCGAGAAATTCTACAGCGGTGCGATCGCATAAACCCGCACCCGCCTGGATCGTATCTTCAATGTGCAGCGTCGGAGAATCTTCTGGGGCTACCGCTGCGGCAATGCCACCTTGTGCCCAATCACTGGCGGACAAAGCAACAGTTTCTTTGGTAATCAAGCCGACTCGCAAGGATTCTGGTAGACACAGCGCTGTATATAGTCCGGCGGCACCAGCACCGACTACTAAGACATCAAATTGGCTAGGAATATCTATCTGAGACAAGGTAATGGGGTAGGGGGAAGTGAGTATTTAGAAGTTAGGAGTTAGGAGTTTTGAATTTTTAACTCATAACTCCTAACTCCTATCATGTCCCACTCCCTAGAATCAGAAGTGGGCTGCTATTTGCTACATTAACTGCATATACAGTTATCTGTAGATACCGTTGTTAAAGCGATCGTCTCCCTCATTGAAGGCAGGCTCTAGTTCTGTCACGGTGAAATTATCGAGGTTAGCTTGCAGGGTTTGTTTTTGGCGATCGCTCAATCCTGGAAGATCCAATACATCCTCTACATTTTTGTAGGGAGCATTTATGATGATTTTCTTAGCCAGGGTGGGATAAAGTCCTGGAAACTGTTGAAAAGCTCGGACGTTGGTATTATTCAAATCAATTTTTTTACCAAATTCCGTTCCTAGCTTCTTATCTGCCCGATTCTGCCGCTCAATTGCCAGAACTGGGACTTGTGGAAAAGCAAAACTGTTGAAACTAGCAGCTTGGGCTATCTGAGTTGTTCCCAACCATCCCCAGCAACCAAGTAACAAACTAAACACTGTTAATAAACGCGCCAATCCTTTCACGATTTTCTACCTCTTTCCATCAAACAGCAATAAAAGTTTTAAGCTAACAGTGGTCATTAGTCATTAGTCATTAGTCGTTAGTCATTAGTCATACTCTGCGGGAAGTCGCTAATGCGTCTATGTGAGAGCGCTAAGAACAAAGGATAAAGGACAAAGGACAAAAGCTGATAGCTTAATTAACACAGCAGTCATCAGAAACTAATATACAGCGTATTAATATCCACAATATTTACCGTTACTGGGTTTGACTGTAATTTTGCCAAAAATTTTCATCGAGGAAGAGTGCCCGCATAGCTGCAATAGTCTTCTATCCATGATCCTGGTAGCATTCCCCGCTAGACGAAATCTTTTCGGGGTGGCTGATTCTACCTGCCAAGCAGACACAAAACCGTCAGATATCTAATACCGAAAACCCTAGTAAGAAGGCTTGATGGTGATGAACTGTTATGTAATATTTCTTAACCAATTAATTATCTACAGCCTCATTCTTGATGTGCCGTAGTAGTCCGTCAAAATGAATTTGACAGACTAGTTGGGCTGGAAAAAGTTTCGGTAAGAGAAGGCTAGACGATGATTACAACCTCCAGCCTTCTTCACGCTGCGATCGCAGCTAACAAAAATAGGCTGTCTACCAAAATTGTGCTTAAAACTGCGCCACCAAAGGCATACCAGTGTCTTTGATTTCGACCTAAAGCTAAAATCCCGACTGTTAGTAGCACTAAGGCAAGAATTATTGCCCAACTTTGTCCCCAGGGTGTTTGTACTTGCATGAGGGCATTTTGTAAGATTTGCGGTGCGCCATCTGCATCTACTCTCATAATTTGCCGCCAATAGGGCATCAAATCTACTAGATAAAAATATACATCTGTTAAAGCTGTACCGAGTAAAGAACCTAAATAAAACCAGCTACCCACCTTGCCCCAATTCTTCATTAGACACCAGCAAGCAAACGGTAAACCTATAGATTCCACTGGCAGATGCCATAAAGGTTCCCAACGTAACCAGCCCCAGTAAATCGCTCCTGCTAACCAACTCCCGCTAAATCCTAAGAGTAAATCTCCCCAGACGTAGGTTGCAGGACGTGACATTAAGCTAAAACTTAGCCACACCCAAAATGCTGTAAGCGCTAAACTCAGATTTGGTAGCGATCGCACTATTGGCGCTTCTATAAATACTGGCACTGATACTAAAAACACTGCCGCCGCAAACACTAGCCAAGTTTGTCGCTCAGAAATAGATAAGGGGAGAGAAGGAGACAAGGAAAGTGTAGATTCCAATTGCCTGATGCCATTCTGCCCAGTGTCAGCTAAATTCAACTCGGTATCAATAGAAGGGGTAGAAGCGGTGTAGGAGGACAGTGTATTATTAATCAATGTTTTTAATATTTGTTACTAAACTTTATCTTATTTAAGATATCACACTTTAAAATCCCCCCCTGGGGCATTGTAATTATACTGAAATTTCGGGGAACGCTGGCGTAAACGAAACAAAACGTCCTGCGCCAGACGAATCCATTAAATTTGCACTATATACATAACTCCTCTTCAGGAGTGCTGTTAGCGATAGTGGGGCTTTGAGCCAGTGCTGAATGCTAGTTAAAAAGTGAACTGGTATCAGTCCGCTAAATATTAAAGTTTGATGAATTACCAAAATTGCGTTGACTTATTGAGGTGGGTGTAAGAACATAGTCAGCGTCTTCGATGATGTTATTGATTCAGTCAAATTGAATTTTCTACAAGATTAGGTGCAAGAGAGAGTATATAAAAGAACATCATCTAAACAATTATGTCTATAACAGAAAAAAGGTATTAATTGCATATGGAGTTTATCCAAGCTTTTATTTTGGGTATTGTTCAAGGTATTACAGAGTTTTTGCCCATCAGCAGCACTGCACATCTTCTGATTGTGACAAAGGTATTTGGTTGGAAAGAACTAGGTTCTAAAGATTTTGTTGATGCAATTCAATTTGGCAGTGTTATAGCAATTGTTTGGTATTTTTGGTCACTGATTTCTAGTATTGTCAAAGGTGGAATCAAAGCATTAAAAGAGAAAGACTGGCAACGTGAGGAATGGAAAATTCTTGTTGGTATTGCAGTAGGAACAATACCTGCTTTAATTACCGGCTTTATTTTAAAAGATATTCTACCGGAGAGTGCATTAATAATTGCCATTATGTCAATTATTATGGCGATTTTTCTAGGGTTAGCAGAAAAAATTGGCACTCGCAAGCGAGGTTTCGATTCATTGCAGATTCGGGATGGTATTTTAGTTGGATTGGGACAAACACTTGCTTTGATTCCGGGTGTTTCTCGTTCTGGTTCAACTTTGACAACTGCCTTATTTTTAGGATTAGAACGCGATACAGCGGCGAAATTTTCATTTTTGTTAGGGTTTCCAACGCTTACCATTGCTACCCTGTATAAAAGCCTAAAAATATTCAATTTATTTCAAGCCCAACAGTTACCAGATAACATTGTTGGACTGTTAATTGTAGGGATTATTTCAACCTTTATTTTTTCCTACCTATCAATTGCATTTTTGATCAAATACTTACAAACCAAAAACACGTTGATTTTTGTTTGGTATAGATTAGCATTCGGTAGCGCTATTTTAGCTGCGATCGCAGCAGGTTGGAAAGGATAATAGTTATTAGTCATTTGTCATTTGTCATTTGTCATTTGTCATTTGTCCAAACTAAATGACCAATGCCCCATGCCCCTCAAGAGTGCTGAGTGGGGAATCTCACTTTTTTACTCAGAACTCGGAACTCGGAACTGTTTTGCCCAATGTCCTATGCCCCATGAATACAATTAATCCTGCCCGAATTACCAAGGTTCTTCCAGACTCAATAGCCGCAGAGATTGGCTTTGAAGCCGGGGATGCGATCGTTGCTATCAATGGTACACGTCCCCGCGATTTAATTGATTATCAGTTTTTGTGTGCAGATGAAATCTTGGAACTAGAAGTTTTAGACGCTGCTGGTAAAACTCATAGTCTGGAAATCGAAAAAGATTACGACCAAGACTTAGGGCTAGAATTTGAAACAGCCCTATTTGATGGCTTAATTCAATGCAATAACCGCTGTCCATTTTGCTTTATCGACCAACAACCACCAGGTAAGCGCACCAGCTTATACTTTAAAGACGACGATTACCGCCTAAGCTTTTTGTACGGCTCTTATCTCACCCTCACCAATTTGCCAGAAAGAGAATGGCAGCGGATTGAACAAATGCGCTTGTCTCCGTTGTATGTTTCTGTTCATGCCACTGAACCTGAAGTTAGAATTAGACTGCTGAAAAATCAGCGTGCGGGACAAATCTTAGAGCAACTCAAGTGGTTTAAAAAAAGGCGGCTACAAATCCATGCTCAAGTAGTTGTTTGTCCTGGTATTAATGATGGTAAACATCTGGAGCAAACTCTCAAAGATTTAGCGTCCTTTCATACTGGTGAAGTGCCTGCGGTGGCATCAGTAGCAGTTGTGCCAGTCGGGTTGACACGGTTCCGTCCCCAAGCAGACGAACTCACACCCGTAACTAGAGAAAAAGCCAAAGAAGTGATTTCTCAAGTCAAAATACTCACGCAGCAATTTCGCCAAAAATTTGGTTCCAGCATTGCTTGGTTAGCCGATGAATGGTTTTTAATTGCAGGTGAGGAATTGCCAAGCGAATCTGAGTATGAAGAATATCCCCAAATTGATAATGGTGTTGGTTCTATTCAATTGTTTATTAAACAATTTGCAGCCGCCGCAACAGAATTACTACCGCCAAAAGTTTATCCTCAGAGAAAATTAACTTGGGTAGTAGGTAACGCAGTAGAAAACGCATTTAAACCTATCTTGAAACGTTTAAATTCTGTTGAAGGTTTAGAAGTAAATATGCGTGCTTTATGCAGTGATTATTGGGGACAAAATATCACTGTTACAGGTTTACTAACCGGTCATGATTTGCTGTTGAACTTACAAGGGCAAGATTTGGGAGAAGGAATTTTACTGCCAAATGTAATGCTCAAACATGGTGAATTGGTATTTTTAGATGATATGAGTATTGAAGAATTAGCCCGCAAATTAGATACAAAAATCTTACCAGTAGCAGGAGTTGAAGATTTAATCAATACCTGTATTCTTTAAACTGGATTTTGTTAACTCTTTAGTCTAGACAATTTAACTACGTTCTGCAAGAGCTTCTTGCTTAGTGCTTTGGAGAACGCATTTTTAACCTAGTTTTTTGATCCCTTATGGTGTAGACTGAAAACCAGCAGGTAAATTTTAGCGATAGCGTGCAGGCAATTAGGCTAATCAGCTAACTAAGGCTAGCTAACTGGGCATTGCTGCTGGTATGTACAGCGGTTTAGGGTTAGCAACATAAAAATAGCTCTGGTAAAAAGCTGATCAAAAACAAGGTAAATTTAAATCCTTACCATTTTTAGCCACCTGCCCCAATAGAATTGAGGGCAATCCACAAACTGCACGTGTTTGTGTGGTCAATTTTTAGATAGATAGCTTCTAAGGTTAGTCATATTTAGGGAATAGCCTAGATACGAAGTTTCATCGATTCACCGACCAAATTAACTTTACCTAGTCCAAGTCTTTGGGCTAAAAATTTTTGGCATCCATACATTTGGATGCAACATACAAAGTTTACAAATCTCAGTTTGTAAGCTTCTTGCTCACTATTGCGTTCAATTAAATCTCATGACTGATTTTAACTTTATCCGAAATATCTGCATCATAGCAGTAGCATATCTATCCAGCATCTACTTTTGGATAGCTTTATCTCAGAATTCAAATGATTAGAATAACTGCTAAAAGATTCACTCCAAAGAAAATTTTAGTAGTTTGGACTACCTAAATGATAAGTTTGTCTTTAAGACATGGATGAACATATCATTTTGTCACCTAATCTGTCAAGGAATAGGGCGTATATCTCAGAAAAAGGCAGCTAGACAAGACTCATACTAGGAGTTCAGCCAGATAGCAAGGGAGCATCCCAATTTTGGAAAAACACGAATAAATCTCCACCATCAATATTTTTTGTCTGGTGCAGAGGAGTCCAGTTCTGTACTCCTACTCTTAAAGCTTGCATAGAATCTCTGTCAGAAAAAGATGAGTTTTCAACTTCAAGAGTCAGTGCATTATTTTTGTTACCAAGCTTGTAAGCTGTTACGCATGAAAGATTGCATATTTAATCGTGTAGCTTGTTTACTGTTGATTTTCAACGGTCGGCGGTCAAGAATTCTGATGATTGATCGTGTTTTCTGAATGTGTTTGAACTTAGCAACTGGTGACAGAGTGTCGTAGAGAGATTGAAAGTAGATTTACCAATTTGGGATGCTTTTGATAGCAACTTGTACATTAATTTCCGAAATGGATATTTTTTCGTCAGAAATTTTCACAAATAGAGAAATACAAATTGGCTTACTAGGGCTGATAGCCGGACTTTTTATTTTCATAGTTGGTCGTTTCATGATTTCATTGACAAATTTACTCTGGAAACGTTTGGGTTTTCTCCAAATTACTGATATTTACCAAAAGTTAATTAAGCCAAATGAAGACTTATTAATTGTGGTAGCTGTAATTGGTATTTTTGAGGTTGTTACATCCTTTTTACCTAGAAATCAGTGGACGAACTCATTAGAAATTATTGTGAGTTTAACTCTGGCGATCGCAGTCAGTTGGTTAGCCTCTAAATTATTTCAAAAGTTCTTTGATTTCTATTTATTAAATGCTGCTTTCAAGACTGGACAAAAAATCAGCAGTGAGCTACTCATTCTCTTCAAATGGGTTGCGAATCTCATCATTATCTTTTTAGCGATTCTTACCTATGCTCAAACACATCAAATTAATCTTTTAGGCTTGTTAGCTAGTTTAGGAATCGGTGGTTTAGCAGTAGCCTTTGCTGCTCAAAAAACCCTAGAACAAGTTTTGGGTGGCATTGTTCTTTATCTTGATCGCCCTTTCGTGATTGATGATTATATTGGTCTTCCCGATGGGACTTTTGGACGAGTTGAATCTATAGGATTAAGATCCACCCGAATTAGAACATCCGGTAAGGGAACTGTGATGATCGTTCCCAACAGTTCCCTGACTCAAGTAAATATTGAAAATTTTACTGGTGCAAAGAAAGTCATGTCTATTCTGTATTTGACCTTCTACCGAACGCTCAGTAGTGAAGATCGAGCCTTAATTCGCCAAGTTATTCTAGACAGTACAAATGGTATTTTTGGGATTGATTCGCGGAATACAGAAGTGACTTTTAAGAGCATCAATAATTCCATAGACCTAGACAAAACTCAAGCACAAGTTACTTTCTTTATCTTAGGCTCTGGAGATGTCTCGATGGAATTACGTCGTCAATTGTTAAATATGGCAACTGAAAGCATGACTCAGTACTTAAAAGAATATGGTATTGCTTTTGATATAGAAGAACCAACAATCTATGTGGACTCGCCCATTACAATTTAGAGATAATGACGAATATTTCACGGATTATTCTAGAATTTCTTCAACGTGATAGCACAATATCAGCCCTATCTAGGCTCGGAGTCTTTCTAGTTTTTATTTTGCTGTCTTTACTGATAGGACGATATACTCCTACATTCTTACGAATTATTATTCGACGTTTTGCACCGCAGCAAGTAGCCAGTATTTATAACAATTTAATTGACCCAATTAGAAACTTATTTAGAATCACCGGTAGTTTAATTCTCATTTCATTATCTTTAGTGTGGATTGTGGAATATGAATCTATCTACAGATTTATTTCTCCCCTCGTGGATTTAGCTGTTATTGTCAGTATTGCTTGGCTATGTTCTCGTTTATTCCGACAGTTTATTCGAGTATATGGAATTGAAATATTACGTAAATTTGGCCGAGAAGTAGATGAATTACTTTTAGTATTTGAAACTTTTGCAAATGTAATTATCGGATTTATTGCTGTTCTGGCATTTGCTCAAAGTCAACAATTTAATTTAGTTGGATTATTAACTGGATTAGGAATTGGTGGATTAGCTGTAGCTTTTGCGGCTCAAAAAACCCTAGAGCAGTTGTTGGGAACAATTGTGTTGTATTTAGATCGCCCCTTTGTCCCTGGAGAATATATTCGTTTACAGAAATCTCAACAAATTCCTGAAGGTTTATTTGGGCGAGTTGAGTCAATTGGCATCCGTTCAACCAAAATTCGTGCTGCTGCTAAAAGTACGTTGTTTATTATTCCCAATTCAATATTGGCAAACTTAGAAATTGAAAATATTACACGAGGCAAGAAAGTTATGGTGCTGCTCTACCTCGATTTTTTAGACTTGCTGCAAGACCCAGAACAAGCTCTGGTTCAACAGGTAATTGTCGAAAGTACTAATTCGCTATTTGGTATCGATCCAGGCAGCACCAGTATTACTTTTTTAACCCACAACAATGCAGAAAAACAGATAACTAGAACAAGAGTGACATTTTTTATTTTGGGTTCCAGTGAGAACTCTTTGCAATTACGCAAACGCTTGTTGGAATTAGCAAATGAAAAAATTTCTAAAAAGCTAGTTACTAATGGAATTAAATTTACGCTGCAAGAGCCAACAATTTATGTAGAATCGCCTGTGACAATTTGAGTATCAATCTTGGCATTTTTTATTGGTTTTGATAGGCTAGATTGATGAAAGTAACTCACTAAGTACTTCTATAGGAATCCTATTTGATTTGGGAAAAGGCAGACCAATAGTAGGTTTACGGAATTCAGGCTATAGTATCAGTAAACTTACCAGGAATCAAGCCAGAGTCCTAGATTATGTACTAATGAATTCTGACTAATAACTCAATTAATTAATAATAAAATGAGGAGTGACTGGTGAGGCATCAAGAAAACCAAAAAGATATAAGTTTAAAAATTAAAGAATCTAGAAGATTATTTATTTTAAGTTGTGAAATTGTAATTTTAAATTTTTTGAGTATTTTGCCAGTAACGGCAGCAATCGAAGAACCCGTATTAAGCGTAGTGTATGGCCAAGAAAATGCAAATCAATGGACAGGGATCAGCGATCGCTTAGAGGCAATAGGGGTGAAATATTGTGTAATTCCCCTAAATGATGTCAAGAGTATGGCAGATTGGGGCGATCGCCGGGTATTGTTTTTGCCAAACGTTGAGACATTAACACCAACCCAAGCGATCGCTCTAGAAGAATGGATGAGTAAGGGAGGACGCCTAATTGCCAGTGGCCCCGTAGGTAGTCTGTCATCGCCAGGAGTACGACAGTTATTGCGATCGCTCTTGGGAGGTTATTGGGGATTCAGCCTCAGTGAAACAGAACAGATTAAACCCACAAAAACCAAGATCCCAGAATGGGCAAATCAAACTGAACTCTTTGGCAAAGTGCGCGGCGGTGTTGTGATTCCTAACGATATGGGCACTCAATCTCCCGCTGTTTGGAATTCCAAAGATAATCCGGCCGCAGTCGTGACAACTGAGCGTTCCACCTTTTTGGGCTGGCGTTGGGGAACAGATACAGCTTCAGCCGCCGAGTTAGATAATGCCTGGTTAAAAGCTGCTGTCAATCACTATCTGACAGCGCCAGCACCATCAAATCGCATGAAAAAAATAGCAGGAGGTTCCCAAAACTGCTCTACAACGGTAGCGACTGCACCGAGAGAGCAGGGGGGCAGAGGGGCAGGGGGGCAGAGGAGCAATTTATCTCCCTCATCCCCTCCTCCTAAAACTGCCACCGCTCCCATCCCTAGAACGATTCCAATGGTCAAAACCCCAACTTCTCAGGAGGCTATTGATCAATTGGAAGAAGCGGTGCGTCTGGATGTAGCACCCAACTCTAATGAGCCGATTGACAACAACCAAGCGATCGCTCTCCAGCAAGAGCTAGAAAATCTCATTGGTAGGGTGGAAAGTGCCCATTTAGCAGTGTTAGCCGATGCGGCCAATGTTGGCGAAACGATATCTGAGGAAAAGCAGTCTTCAAGTGTCAAAGAGCAGGCGTTGCAATTAGCCTCAACCCAACTGCGATCGCTAGGCACGAGTAAAGAGCAAGCCTTGGCACAAGCACGGCTAATTGCCAAAAACTTACCCCAATTGATTGCTCAAAAAAACTACGCTCTAGCTCGTCAGCAGTGGCTAGTCGCTAAAACGAGCTTGTGGCAGCAGTTTCCTGTTGATCGGAAACTAGCTCAACCAGAAATTCGCGCAGTTTGGTTAGATCGGGGCACAATTGTTCGTGCTGGTAGCAAGGCGGGACTGGCACAGATTTTTGATCGCCTCGCCCAAGCTGGGATTAATACCGTCTTCTTTGAAACTGTTAACGCTGGCTATACCATTTATCCGAGCAAAGTCGCAAAAGAGCAAAACCCATTAATTCGTGGGTGGGACCCATTGGAAGAGGGGGTGAAATTAGCCCATGAGCGAGACATGGAATTACACGCTTGGGTTTGGACTTTTGCTGCTGGGAACCAACGTCACAATGAAATTCTCAACATTAATCCTAATTATCCAGGGCCAGTACTGGCGGCTCATCCCGATTGGGCAAACTACGATAACCTTGGCAACATGATTCCCGTTGGTCAGAGCAAGCCATTTTTCGATCCAGCCAACCCCGAAGTGCGGCAATACTTGCTCAAACTGTATGAGGAAATTGTCACTAAATATAAAGTGGATGGTCTACAGCTAGACTACATTCGCTATCCTTTCCAAGACCCATCAGCAGGTCGAATCTATGGCTATGGCAAAGCTGCAAGAGCGCAATTTCAGCAACTTACTGGTGTAGATCCAGTGAATATTTCCCCTAGCCAAGCAGACTTGTGGCAAAAGTGGACGAAATTTCGCACCGAGCAAGTTGATAGTTTTGTCGCCCAAGCATCACAACAGTTAAGGCAAAAGCAACCGAATTTGATTTTGTCAGTTGCAGTATTTCCTTTGCAGGAAGCAGAACGGATTCAGAAAATTCAACAAAACTGGGAAACTTGGGCAAGGCGTGGGGATGTAGATTTAATTGTTCCCATGACTTATGCTCTGGATACTTCTCGCTTCCAACGACTGGCCCAACCCTGGATTGCATCTAAACAATTGGGAGCTACCTTGTTAGTGCCGGGAATTCGCTTACTTTCTTTGCCAACAATCGGGGCATTCGATCAACTCCAATTGGTAAGGGATTTGCCAGTTAGTGGTTATGCACTTTTTGCCGCAGAGAATTTTAACAACGATCTACAAAAAGTTTTTAGTAGTACCCAAGGTAGGGTTCAATCCACAAAAAGTGAACCGATTCCTCACCGCCAACCTTTTCAAACTGCTTCCATCCGTTACACCGCGCTGCAACGAGAATGGAAATTTATTTTCCAAAATGACCAAGTACAAAGGCCGGCTCAGAAAATATCAGATTTTAACAACCAGGCAGAAGTTTTACGCAGTGCTTTAAATCAGCTTGCCGCTTCCCCTTCTCCTAGTAAGTTATTAGTAGCTAGAGCCTCTCTAACTCGCTTCCAGTCTCAATTTCGGGTATTGATGAGCCAAGAACTTAAGTCGAATTCCTATCAAGTCAAAGCTTGGGAAAATCGGCTTGTAACGATAGAAAGGCTATTACGTTACGGCGAACGGCGGGTACAGTTTCGTCCTTAGTAGAAGAGACCTGCTGTGTACACACAAGTCTGAAATAGCTGATTAACCAAGGTTTTACCCCACCCTAACCCTCCCCGTATGTATTGGCTACGATGTACACACAAGTCCTAAAAACCTAGCTTGATAAGCATTTCCTCGTTCCCAGTCTCCGACTGGGAATGCATTCATTGAGTCTCTGACTCAATATCTGACTAGAGGCAGCAGCCCCTAATCAGGCATTCCTATTGCTCTGCATAGGAGCGAGATAAACGAGAGAACAATGAGAAATTGATATTTTTTCTACTAGTGTGTACACCGTAGCCAAGGCATCGGGGGAACGGCGATAGCCAGGGGGTGAATTATATGCAGCTTCACAAAAAAATGTATAAATTCCCCTGCTTACCCTGATTCTCTTTCCCCCTGCCTGCTTCACCTCTTAGTGTTTCTATTTTTCAAAGTAGGGAGAAGTTAAATCTGTGCCCGCCATTTCTGAAAGGCTATCTCGTAATCCTCTGATTTACTCTGATAAACACTCCAGCAATGAAAAAATAGTCCTAAACCCCATCCTAATGCTGGGAAAATAGCCCAAAAATAACTAGGACTAGTAATTAAATTCAAAAGAATGAGGAATAAATTCACTGCTAAGAAGGAAACAAAGTGTGTCCAAAAGGCTCTGCGTCGGAAAGTATTAAATGTATGTCGTGAACGTTCCTCTTCTTGTTGAGCCAACCACTTTTGTTCAGTCGTTTCCAAAATATCAGAAGAAATACCTAACTCAGATGCCATTTCTAAAAGCTGTTCTCGTGAAAATTCACCTTCCTGTTTACGAGTGAGTGCTTTTTGAAGGATTTGTTCTACATCTTCTGAATCGTAAGTCATTTTAATTACCTTATAAGTTTGTGTGTAAATGCGCCTTTGATTTCACGAAATTATCGAGCGGCTTCGTTTAATTCAGTTAGCGAATGCATCCACATTTTGCACCCAATACTTAGTGATATTCACAACCTGATTATTTTCTCACAATTGATTTAGGGCTACTGTATTTGTCAATACCTCTATAATTGCTTTGATGAGAGCGATCGCTATTACACCATTAAGCCAAACATTTGCATTATGGGGCACAGGAGCCTGGTAGACCGATTTCAGCTAAAGATCCAACTACATGTTGCTGCCTCAATCGAGTAAATATCCCTGAAATCACTCTTTTGAATTTCCGAAAATATTAAATTTAATGGAAGATTTAAGATATCAAGAGGGGTGTACGCTACCTAGTAGTCTGTCAAGTTTTATTTGATAGGTTCATAGTTTGCGCTAAAGCGCAAACTACGGACAATCCGCGACAGACCAATAGATGGGAATGCGTCAATAGAGGACTCAATCAATGGGATATGTAATTGCTACTGCAAATATGAAAGGTGGCGTTGGTAAAACCACTCTCACCGTCAATTTAGCTACTTGTTTAGCTAAAAATCATGGCAAACGGGTGCTTGTCCTTGATTTAGACAGCCAAATTAGCGCCACACTCAGCTTGATGTCGCCTTTAGATTTTGCCAAGCGTCGTAAACAAAGCAAGACATTTAGGTATCTGATAGACCAAGTTATCAATCCAGATCCACAAGCAAAACTCACAATTCAAGATATCGTTCAATCCCAGGTTTGTAATCTTCCAGGACTAGATTTATTACCGGGAGATATCGATTTGTATGATGAATTTGTTGTTTCAGAAATGCTCCATAAACAAGCAACTGCTTTGGGTGAACAGGACTTTGAAACGATTTGGAATCGGTTTGAAAGGGTCTTGATTAACAACATCTTAAAACCAGTCCGTCAAGAATATGATTTTATTCTTCTCGATTGTGCACCGGGCTATAATCTATTGACTCGTAGCGCTTTAGCTGCTAGCGATTTCTACATACTTCCTGCTAAACCAGAACCATTATCTGTAGTAGGTATTCAACTGCTAGAAAGACGGATTGCCCAATTAAAAGACAGTCACGGACATGAAACCAAGATAGATATAAAAATGTTGGGAATTGTATTTAGTATGTCCAGCGCTAATCTTCTCACTGGCAGATACTATAAACAAGTTATGCACCGTGTTGTTGAAGATTTTGGTGTAGAAAAAATTTGTAAAGTACAAATTCCAGTTGATGTCAATGTTGCTAAGGCTGTTGATAGTTTTATGCCCGCCGTTTTAAATGCTCCCCAATCAGCAGGTTCAAAAGCTTTCTTTCAGTTAACTCAGGAGTTGTTGCAAAAACTATAGCCCTACTTAATCATTCATGAACAACACGATTTCCGACTTATTAAATAGGTCGGAAATCTGAACCTTTCGATTTTAATCAAGGTATGAATAAAGAGAATTTATACTGGCTTCGTGAAAAGCAAGCTACATGGGAAAAATCTCAAATCTCAAATTCTTTATTCAAGAAAAAAACTTCAGGCATGGGGTCAATCTCAAATCTCAAATTTAAAATCCCAAATTCAGTAATAACTAAGTTGTTTTTTCCTAAAGTTCAGCAGTTATACGGAAGCTATAAGCAGTGAGATTCAGTTATTGAGTGAAAAGGTCAGTAAATCTCACTAAGAAAAAATGGTTAGTAACGATTCTGCACGGGCAGAGAAAAATCAGCACTTGCTAATGCGCCTACCACGGACTCTGAGTTATCTCGAAACCTGGGGCTTTGGGTTAACGGGTCATGTTGGATGGATTGGTACTGCGCCCATTATTCATGCAGCGTTAGGGCCTAAAGCTATCTTAGTTTGGTTTTTTGGCACGATCGTTTCCTTTTTGCTTAACTTGCAGGTACAAAGTCTAGGTAGACATTGGTCAGATGTCGCCGGAGGAACACCAAACTATACCACAAGGCTATTAGAGAACTTTCCTGCTTTAGGCCGTTACGTAGCATTGGGATATTTTTTTAGCTGGGCAGCAGCACCAGCACTATACGCAATTATTCTCACCAACCTCATTAAAGTCAATTTTGAACCATTAGGTATTTCATTTCCAGAAAATTTCTTAAAAGTTTTATTTACAGCGATTCCTTTTATTTTGGCTTTCAGTGGCACGCGTGCTTTAGCACTCCTGCATTTATTTTTTGTATTCCCAGCAATTTTATTACTGTTATTATTTTGTATTCAAGGCGTACTATGGTTAGCTTTCTCAACTTCTAGTTTTAAATTTCTCCCAATTAGCACACATAGCCTGAGCTTTGAAGAATGGGCAAAGTGGTTTTTTCTAGGTAGCTATTCAATTTTTGCTTGTGAAACCACTTCTTCTTTTGTTGCTGATAGCCGCCAACCATATAAAACTTTAAGTTTCTTAACCGTAGCAGCTTGGTTAATTCCTCCAGTATTTCTAGGTGGTTCTTGGGTATTAATGTGTTCGGCTCCAAATCCAACAATAGGTGATGATGCGTTCTTAAATCTGGTAGAGGCTTCTAAACCTTTTTGGGGTGAGTCCGCCTCCTTTCTAGTAACACTTCTAATTACTATATCTTGCCTTCTAAGTTCTGCTACAGCGGTTTCCAACTCTCCTCGAATGTTATACCAGCTTGCCTTAGACAGACAGATTTCTCCCATATTTGCATTAGTTTCCCGTCAAGGTGTCCTTGGCCCTGCTATTTTAGTTACCTTTTTACTCAGTTTGCTTTGTCTCAATTTGGGAAATATATCTCAACTTGTCACAGTAGCAGGTACTTGTTATCTCATGTCCATTATGGGACTACATCTGGGATTATGGCTGTGTCGGGGACAACCACACGTGTTATGGCCTTGGTTGTCACTTAGTTTTTTCTTAGTAGAAGCAGTAGTTCTCATAGTGGGAGGTTTAGCTTGGAATTGGAGAGATTTTTTAGTAGGATTATTATTACCCATTATTCTGATGATCGGAGATGTAGCCCTACGTCGCTTAAGATTTGCACCATTACACCCTAAATGGTGGACACAGCGTTACGACACTAGAGCTATTAAAAACAACTCAGACTTTGTGGTACTACAGGTGATTGTTTTAGTATCATTAATTTGTATTACTGCCACAATCAGTTGGGTTATCCGCGATTTATTAGATAGACTTTCTACTAATCCTCAAAACTCTTTACTAGCTATTCTGTTAGTGACACTATCTTTTACAGGGGTAGCGATCGCTTGCTGGACAACTTTACCACAAATTATTGCTATTGATGAGGCACGCAAACAAGCAAGAAACTTATTTATCACTACTCTCGATACCGTTCCAGATACTGTTTTAGTCTTAGATGAAAACGGTACAATTTCTCAGACAAATACCGCTGCTGAAGAATTATTTCAAACAAGTGTTCAGCAGTTGCTTGGGCAAAAATTGAATCAACTCCTAATATGCTATCGCGGCAAGCCGGAGCAATGGTCTATTAGAAGTGAGCAAACCTTAAAAATCAACCAAGGTTTACGAATTGTTGAATCGACTATTTCACAGCCATTTAATTCCCAGCTACGAGAGTATGTTGTTATTGTCCGTGACATCACTAAGCGGAAGCTAGCAGAGGAAGAATTAGTCCAGTACCGTTATCAGCTTGAGCAGTTGGTGCTAGAGCGCACCATTGAACTTATTAGAGTTAATCAACAACTTCAACAAGACATTATCAAGCGTCAAGAAGCACAAGAGCAATTACTATACAATAGTCTTCATGACGGACTAACTGGATTGCCTAACCAAAGATTATTTATGGAGCGGGTGCAGCAGGCAATAGAACATAGTAAACAGCAAAATAATTATTTATTTGCTGTCCTCTTCTTAGACCTAGACCGCTTTAAAGTTGTTAATGACAGCCTTGGACATCTACAAGGAAATCAACTTTTGATTGCAATTTCTCACCGGCTAAAGTCAGTTCTGCGAGTCGGAGATATAGTTGCCCGTTTTGGTGGAGACGAGTTCACAATATTACTTGAGGAAATTGAAGATATCAGTACCGCTATACATGTAGCCGAGCGAATTAAAAAGGTGCTAGCTTCGCCATTTCAATTAAACGAGCATCGGGTGTTTACTAATGTTAGTATTGGCATCGCTTTAAGTAAAAGAGATTATGAGCAAGCAGCACAGATTCTACGCGATGCCGATGTAGCAATGTATTGCGCCAAAGCACTTGGTAAAGCGCGTTATGAGGTTTTTGACCCAAAGATGCACGAGGGTGCAGCTTTGCTCTTGGAGTTAGAAACTGCTTTACGTCATGCGCTGCTCAAGCAAGAAGATTTTCGTCTTGACTACCAGCCAATTGTTTCACTGACGACTGGCAAAGTTATTGGATTTGAGGCACTGATACGTTGGTATCATCCAGAACGAGGACTTATTTCCCCGCAAGATTTTATTCCCCTGGCTGAGGAAACGGGAATGATTGTTAGCATCGGGGAATGGGTGCTTTATGAAGCCTGTCACCAAATGCACAGATGGCATCAACAATTTCCTACTTCACTATCTTTGACAATTAGCGTCAATTTTTCTGGTAAACAAATCACGCAACCCGATGTATTTAAACAGGTTAAACATATTTTGCAGCAAACTGGACTGGAGCCATGCTGTTTGAAATTGGAGATTACTGAAACTTTGTTGATGGATAATTTTGAATTAGCTACCACTGTGCTTTCCCAGCTAACAGCGCTGAATGTCGAGACGCACATGGATGACTTTGGTACTGGCTATTCATCCTTGAGTTATCTGCACCGCCTACCAATCAAAACCATTAAGATTGACCGCTCTTTTGTCACCAGTATAGGTAGTCGAGGAGAAAATTTAGAAATTATTCGAGCGATTGTGACATTAGCCCATAATTTAAATATGTCTGTAACAGCAGAAGGGATAGAAACTGTAGAACAATTGGCACAATTGAAGGCTTTACAATGTGATTATGGACAAGGGTATTTTTTCTTACCACCGATGGAACGTGCAGAAGTAGAAAGACTACTTGCTGCTAACTTATGCTCCAAAAACTTTTTAAAAAGATAAAATCTTGGGATCAAAATCTGCTTAGAGAAACACTTTGTAAAATTGGGCGATCAATTTTACTTGAGAATCTATATTAGTGTAATACTGACTGTCGCTGGAAATTCTCTGCGTTATTAACTAACCCTTCTTCTAATAAAAGTTCGCTCACAAAAGTATCAATTTTCTTTTTATCGATATTCTGCATGACTACAATGTGTACCCAATTTTCAAAAATCGCTAACTGCCATTTTTTAATTAACCTTTGAGAAGGTTTTTGAAAGACTACAGTATTGGAAAAATTATTGAGCATACATGGATATTCTCTGATTTGAAGTTGTTGGAAAAGATATTGGGCATTATCAATACAGGTCTTTGCTTCTCTAGCTAATCCATCATAACCTCTTGTTTTCGTTGCATACCAGAGAATCAGAGGGGTATGACCGTTTCTAGACCCTAGAATTGTTGTATCTGTTGAACCAATATATTCAATTGCTGTTTCAACTTTTTCTACCCATTTCTTTTTAGTTAAAACTACACCGCAAGGTAAGGGAGAACCAATGAATTTAGCAGAAATGGCTACACTATCTATGGGTTTTTGAAAGTTAACTTGCGGAGCGCCATTTAGAAACGGTAATATTAATCCTGAAAGAGCGGCATCACAATGAATGTAGTAATCTTTAATCTGATTGCGTTCTAAAATTTCTATAACTTTGTCTAAGTTATCAATCGCACCTTTGACAGTAGTGCCAATATTTAAATTGATGATCGCTGGATAACTACGATTCTCACTAATTAGTTTTTCAAAATGTTCATAATTCATCTCTCCATTAATTTGTGAATTAACAACATTATGTTGAATGCGAAATAATTTGGCTGCTTTGGGTATGGAGTAATGAGAGTCTTCTGAGGAGTAAAGAATCCCATTAGGGTAGATTTCTCTTGCTAAAAACATTCCATATAAATTACCTTCAGTCCCGCCAGCAGTAATATAACCCCAAAACTGATTTTCTGGAATCTTATAGAGTTGAGCAAAAAAAGATAATACTTCTTGCTCAAACTTACGAGAATGAAGACCAAAATCTGGCTCAATATATGGATCTCCAGCATTATTCAACAGAAAATTAAAAAATTTTGCGATCGCACTGTAGTCACAACTTAAATTATATGGATAACCTGCATGAAACTGTGATCGCTGTTCTATTTGCAGCAGAAAATCTGCCAACTCTTTAGCAACTTTATCTGACATATCTTTTCTTTAAATCTCTTGAATCTTAAGTTAATGGATGTTTTAGTCTAAATTCTACGTATTAATCCATACCTTTATATTTTCTTAATAATGTGATAGTTCGGTTCTTTCTTTGACAAGAATACAGTGACAATACGTAGATATCTTCAGTAAAAATACCCAATTTTTTTGTTCACAAGTCTATTACCCTTAGAATTAGACCTTTCAAGATGTTGTGTAATAGCTTGATTCGTAGTTTGCTCAAAAGAGGTGAAAATCTGCTGGGTTGAGAATCGAGATGTTCCTGGGGCAGGTGTTTGAACGGTTTATAACAGAAAGTCCAGTTGCGGTGATGGTTTGTGGACTTTTAGAGAAAACACTATGTCCCTAGATACTGAATTACCTATTTTTGTTCGTAGTGCGAAAACTCAATACACTCGCGAGTTATTATTCTCGACACCCGTGAATTTAATGAGCCTAATTTTTTGTGGAGTCGACCTATCAATACATCCACCCCACCAAGCATCGTCTGAATCGCACGCGAGTTGCTTTAATGGCGGGAATCCCCGTTGCTTGGTACAGACTTTTGTAGAGAAAGGAAGGAGAATAAGCCTCTAAATTTTAAAAAGGATTATAGAGTAAACTAAAATAGAGACCGTTTTCTTGTAATGTTCTCTCATTTGAGTTAACAGATACTAAAGGAATTCCCCAGTCAAGACGAAGGGTGAAGCGATCGCCCTGTGACCAACGCAACCCCAGACCAACAGCAGCTAAAGTATTAGTATCGGGATTCTCTCTACCAGAACTATTCCAGCCAACACCAAAATCCACAAAGGGGACAACCTGTAAGGTGCTATCTATTTGAGGTAAGCGCAGAATCGGTACTTGAACTTCAGCAGAAAGAAAAGTACCATTATCCGTCAGTAAGTAATCTTGACGGTAGCCGCGAATGCTATCCTGCCCACCTAAGCCAAATTGCTCTAAAGGCAAAAGTGTTCTGGATGCGAGTTGCGTATTTAAACGAAGTAAAAATAAGGTTTCAGGAGCTAAAAGGCGTGCCCACTGCGCTTGTCCTTGCCAAGCAAAAAAACGGCTATCGGGAGGATTTTGATTAATTGTGGGATTCAATACATCTATGCCCAAACTGAATTGAGAACGGAGGGCGATGACTTCACGGCTATTACGACTCGTCCATTCTTGAAAAAATCGCAACGCAGATACCCTGGTACGTCCTTGTTCATCAGCACCTAAACCGGGGAAAGGTAGTCGCTCTACTTCAATATAAGAAGCTTCACTTTCCCGTCGCGAGGCTGTCAACCCAAGGGCGAATTCTTGTGTAGGAGTTTGAACTATGGGCTGGCGGAATGTCAATTCGTAATAGCGAGAATCCGATTGGATATCTAAAACGTTGAAAGGAGGTTCAATAACATTACTGGATGTGATGCCATAGTTAAATGTGAGGGTTCCATTGCGGGGATTGAGTGGTAATGTATAGCTGGCATCAAAGGAGTTGCTACCATCGGTATTAGTGTAAGCTACACCCAGAGAGTCTCCCAGCCCCAATAAGTTGGCTTCATTTAATTGTAATCGGCGGCGGAAACTGCCAACACTAGGCGATCGCCCATTATCAAGAACTATTTGGCTACTAAAGGTTTTTGCCTCGGTTACTTTAACTTCTAAGAGACTTGCACCAGTCCGTGATCCTGCGGAGAGTTCCGCAGTCACATTTTGAATCAAAGGATTAAGTTGCAAAAGTTGCAGTGCCTCTAGTAGACGCTGGCGATTTAGAGGCGGTGATGTCGCTATTGCTAGTCGGCTGCGGACATAATTCTGATTCAAGCGTCGAGTTCCAGTTATCTGGATGTCTTCTAATTTACCTTCGACCACCTGAATTTTGACAACACCGGATTGGATTGTTTGCGGTGGGATATAGGCACCAGAAGTAATGTAACCATTGTTGACGTATAACTCAGTAATTTTAGAACGTGCTTGATAAACTTCAGTCAGCGATATCGGTCGTTTGGTAAATTCAGCAGTGGCTTTGGCTAACTCTTCAGGACTGAAGACTGTACTACCAACAACTTCAAACCGTTCCACAACAATAGTTTGAGGAAAGTTGCCGGGGATTGGTTCTTCAGGTGTGGGAGTTGGGGCAGAGGGCGGAAATAATTCTGCTGGTGGGGGAAGTGGCTGTGGCAGTTCAGGTGAGGGAGTTGGCAAAGGTGCGGGTGGTTGGACATCCTGTGGTGGTGGGAATTGTTGTGACAGGATGAAATTACTAGTTGGTAATTGTGTAGTATCAACAGCCTGAGCTTGCAGTGGACTAGAAGATATGCTGCTGAGAAATACCAGCATACTCAGCGGTAAGCATGACACTATAAGATTCTGAGGATATTTATCAATCATCGCACTGGACTATTTTTTGTCAGAAACTATGGGATTATACTGGGACTGCCTCAGATGTGAATCTTACTTCATCTTCTGTCGCTAAAGTTGATATCTTGGGTAAATCTCAATTTAAAAGCGAAATTATCTGGTTATTGCAGACTTAAAAGTATTGATAATGTTCAATCTGCATCAGCAAGCAGATATGTTGAAATTATCTATTGCTGCGGGAGAAATAGACCTTAAGTATTTAGAGCAATCAGGGCTTTGTGTATGAAAAAACTCAGGTTACTCCATATCCCTCTGCTTAAACATTCCCATCAATTTACGTTTACGAGCGTGGGTTTGCATCAAATTGTCCCGATAGCTTAACCAGTCAGCTTTCTTCCCAGATTTTAAGTAGGCATTACGTGCTTTTTTCAACCATTCAACCGCGTAATAGTAGTATTCGGCTTTACCTGCATCCATAATCTTTTCGGCACGGCGACGAGCATTAGCAATCACCCAACTAGGATTGTGAGAGATAGCAGCATCCATAACTCGGTGAATCAACTCTGAATCATAAGAACTGAGTTCACTAGCGATCGCAATGGCATCATCAATTAGCCCTTCATATAAGAATATATCCACCTTGGCCGATTCTGTTCCCCAACTACTATCAGTACGGATAATTCTCAGCAAGTCTGTTTTGACACTTTCCCAGTTTTCCCCAGCCAATTCTGCCATCTTTTGGTAGTCAACAAAAGAGGGCTTCACTTGAAAAGCCGCCTTGATTGCTAATAAAGCAGCTTCACTATTACCCAACTCCAGAGCTAAATCACTTGTCCAAATCCCCAATTCGTACTGAGAATTACCTGGTAAATTTAATCCACTCTGAGCTATATCTAGTGCTTGCTGTAATGCCCCCTGAACACTGAGTGTTTTCGCTAGGGCAAAAGCTGCTTCCATTGAAATCATCTGGGTTTGAGCAGCATCAATTGCTTCTTCCACCCTACCCAAACGCCCTAGCATTGTCAGATATTGCTGGGTTTGCCCTTCTGCTTCTGCTAAATACAGGTATTCTTGAGAACGTTCCTGACGTTCAAGAATTTTCAGGCGAATTAGTGCCAAATCATCAGCGTAGTCTGGCACATCTTCTTCCCAAGCTCCCCTTTCAGTAATATTACCTTGAAGAACTTGTAGCAATGGCGGATAATCCCAACCTTGGCGTAAAGCTTCCATAACTAGACCAAAATCAACATTCCAGTCATCTTGCCAAGCTTCTAAATTTATTTGAATATCAACTTTTTCTTCTGGAGTGAGTTCGGTGCTGAGAATTGCTTCACACCAAGCATGATTCAATTCCTCCACAAGTTCATCGTTTTCAGCACCGTATTCTGCAACATCATCCCAATTTTCCACACAGGTAGAGGTAATCGCTTCCAAAATAGCGATCGCATTTTCACCCTCTCCCCGTTCGCTAAAATTTACGGCAGTTTGCACTACACTCAGCAATTCCTCAGCAATTGGGTCTTCTTCGTACCCCTCCTCAAAGTAGCGCACGGTATTCTTGAGAATCTGCCGTACTTGCCGCCGAAACGGAATCGGATCAATAGTACTGCGGCGCAGGGATTTTATAGTTGTTAGCTTGTCAGTAGGATTCATCATCCAACTGACATGGCGATCAATCGCCTCAATCATTGGTGGGTATTCAGCTACCAACTCTTGCAACAGCCTTTGAGTTTGGATATAATCCAGGCGATTTAGTAATTGTTCTAGGGTGGGGCGCTGCTCAATACTTTCTGAGTTACGCGCACAGACAAGCATCGTCGCTACAATGTGTTTGCACCACCCGTCAAAGTTGTAAGCACAGGTACAGTTTACTGAAGTTAACCCACTGCTATCGAAATTCAGGTTGACATGATAAGGTCTAGCTTGAGTGCCTGCAACATCTGCCTGAAGCAGATGACCACGTTGGATAACAGTACTGACAGCACCAGCCTCATAGTATGCCTCGCCCCGCTGGAAAGATTTGGCGTTGGCATGACGGCGGATAGTAAATTCACTAATTTGGGGAATAGACATCGAGCGATCGCCTGCGTAAATCCTTTGGATCAATCCTAAATCCAGCTTAGGTGTTCAGCTAACGTGCTGTAAAGAAAAAGGATTGGGCATTGGGGATTGGGAATTGGGGATTGGGGATTAGGTACTGGGTACTGGGTACTGGGTACTGGGTACTGGGTACTGGGAATTGGGAATTGGGAATTGGGAATTGGAAAATAGTATTTTTAATATTATTTCCTAGTCCCTAGTCCCCACTCCCCAGTCCCCAGTCCCCAGTCCCCACTCTAAAGTCTAAAAAAATAAGTATCTAGATTTGACTATAATTACTGAAAACATCCATCTTTTCGCCAGAAGTGATTGAATCATAATCTAAGTCAGCAAAACCCGAACGTTAAATCAGTAAATAGTTATCGGGCGTATGGTAGGGATCTAAATCAGTTACCAGTTCCTAGTGTTCACTGATACAGCAGTTTGCAAATAAGTAAGGTACAAAATGCAGGACTCAAAATCAGATATAAAGAGTTTCTGCCCTCTGCCTCCTGCCTTCCTTGATAACTGATAACTGTTAAAGGGGTTGCGCTGATTGTCGGTCAAGTTGAGAATAAATAGGCGAAGCACACGGGGAAACTAACGTGAGTCAAGAATTTGATTACGATTTAGTAATTATCGGCGCTGGTGTAGGCGGACATGGCGCAGCCTTACACGCCGTAAGTTGCGGTCTGAAAACAGCGATTATTGAAGCTGCTGATATGGGAGGAACCTGTGTTAATCGGGGCTGTATTCCTTCTAAAGCGTTGCTGGCGGCATCTGGACGTGTGCGGGAGTTACGTGATGCCCACCACCTCAAGTCGTTGGGAATTCAAGTTGGAAGCGTGGAATTTGATCGCCAAGCGATCGCTAACCATGCTGGTAATCTCGTCTCGAAAATTCAAGGCGACTTAACCAACAGCCTCAAACGTCTAGGAGTCGATATCATCAGGGGTTGGGGAAAAATTGCTGGGGCGCAAAAAGTCTCTGTTACCGGAGACGGTGGTGAAAAAACCATCACAGCCAAAGACATCATTCTTTCCCCCGGTTCAATTCCTTTTGTGCCTCCAGGAATTGAAGTAGACGGCAAAACTGTCTTTACCAGCGATCAAGGTGTCAAGTTAGAGTCGTTACCAGATTGGGTGGCGATTATTGGTAGTGGTTACATCGGCTTAGAATTTTCTGATATTTACTCAGCTTTGGGTTGTGAAATCACCTTGATTGAAGCCCTAGATCAGTTAATGCCAGGATTTGACCGCGATATTGCCAAACTTGCTGAACGGGTGCTGATTAGTCCTCGCGATATTGAAACGAAAGTGGGGATATACGCCAAAAAAGTCACTCCTGGTTCACCTGTGGTGATTGAATTAGCAGATTTCAAAACCAAAGAAGATGTAGATGTCATCGAAGTAGATGCTTGCTTGGTGGCTACGGGACGCATCCCAGCGACCAAAAATCTAGGTTTAGAGTCTGTGGGTGTAGAAGTTGATCGGCGGAACTTTATCCCAGTTGACGATCGCATGGCTGTTCTGTCATCTGGTGAAGTAGTGCCGCATCTGTGGGCAATTGGCGACGCGAATGGGAAGATGATGTTAGCACACGCGGCTTCTGCTCAAGGCATCATCGCAGTAGAAAATATAGTTGGGAGGG
The DNA here is from genome assembly GCF_051172895.1 of Nostoc sp. CALU 1950. Lineage (NCBI taxonomy): Bacteria > Bacillati > Cyanobacteriota > Cyanophyceae > Nostocales > Nostocaceae > Nostoc > Nostoc sp. CALU 1950. Next base: position 55,522 of record NZ_JBDNJQ010000022.1, read on the forward strand.
AAAGAATAGTAGACTATCGCAGCATCCCCGCAGCAGCATTTACCCACCCAGAAGTCAGCTATGTGGGCTTAACAGAAACCGCAGCTAAGGAGTTGGGACAAACCGAAGGGTTTGAAATTGCTACAAGTCGGAGTTACTTCAAAGGGAATTCCAAAGCGTTGGCAGAAAATGAAGCCGACGGTATTGCCAAGGTGATATATCGCAAAGATACAGGAGAAGTCTTAGGAGTCCACATTTTCGGACTGCACGCCTCAGACTTAATTCACGAAGCATCCGCTGCGATCGCAAACCGTCAATCTGTCCAAAGCCTCGCACATCTAGTTCACGCCCACCCGACACTCTCAGAAGTCCTGGACGAAGCTTATAAACGAGCCATTTAGTCATTTGTCCTCTGTCATTTGTCCTTTGCTAATAAACAAGGACAAATGACCATTGACAAATGACCACTGACCAATGACTAATGACAAATTATGCAAATTCGCCGCCGTTCACCTAACCCAGCTATTGATGTATCTATATTGCGTTATCAGGCTGTCGTACCTGATGCAGCGCCAAACCACATTTTGGAGGAAATTGTCTGGCAGAAAGAAGTAGAATATGACCAAATGCGGGAAAAAGTTCCTTTGCAGCAATTGCTTAAACAGGTACTTACCGCGCCGCCAACCCGTGATTTTGTCGCCGCCTTGCGCCAAGGTAAGACTAATCCAGCATTGATTGCCGAAGTCAAAAAAGCTTCACCTAGCAAAGGCGTTTTACGAGAAGATTTTGACCCAGTTGCGATCGCCCAATCTTATCAGCAAGGTGGTGCTAGTTGTCTTTCTGTGCTAACGGATGTCAAGTTCTTTCAAGGTAGTTTTGATAACTTAGCAAAGGTTCGGGCAGCCGTAGATTTGCCCATACTGTGCAAAGAATTTATCGTTTACGCTTACCAGATATACTTGGCGCGAGTTCAGGGTGCAGATGCCATTTTGTTGATTGCAGCTATTCTCAGCGATCAAGATTTGAAATACTTCCTCAAAATTGCTAACAATCTAAAAATGGCAGCCTTGATTGAAGTCCATAGTTTGGCAGAACTTGACCGTGTGTTAGCCTTAGATGGGGTTTCCTTGATAGGAATCAATAATCGCAATTTGGAAGATTTCTCTGTTGACCTGCAAACCACTTGCCAACTTTTGGCTGCAAGAGGTAGCCAATTGCAAGAGAAAAACATCCTTGTTGTCAGCGAATCAGGACTACACAACCCAGAAGATTTGAGTTTGGTGCTTACAGCAGGTGCATCTGCTGTACTCATTGGAGAATCTTTGGTAAAACAACCAGATCCCGGCGCTGCGATCGCCCGTATATTACCGAGGAATTTCTGAAAAGTTACACCTCTCCTGCGCTAATAAGGGGCGCAGGGCAACTAACTGCACACAATAGTTGGGCAATTGGGCACACTATGCGTAGACACGCAGCACTTTGCCATCAAGTATCATCAATATCTTTGCCAAATCTTCATTGCTAATCAAATCAAAGCCATAAGCAACTAGTTATTTATTATGTAACAATTCATTAATAAGAGACAAACTCTCATTAATACAAAATCCCAAATATGAAATCAAAATTTAACTTCATGGAGCAAATTCCTCTACCTTCACCTATTCACTACGAACTTATACTTCAACTTTTAGAAAGACAAACTATGTTAGCAGTCAATGATAATCCAGATTTAAGGCATCAGGTGAATCAGCTAATTATTACTCTCCGCAAAGCTGCTGTGCAGCAAAAGCGACTAGAAGAAATTTGCGAGTTTTCCTCTGTAACTATTGATCACCGTTGGTCGATCAACCACCATAACGATAGCAAAGTTGTTGCTCCCGATTGAAGTTGATAAATTAATATCTCAACCTCAAATTTGGCATCTTTAGTTAAGTTATATTACCATTATCAGAAAATGTCTCTGTGTATTGAAGGGGTAAGTACTCAAAATTTCCGCCACACTTACTTGACCCAAAGGCACGGTTTGGTGTGTGATTTAAAAGCCTCTATATAGACTCTAGTTACAGAACTTTCTCTGCATTGTAAAAATATATAGAAATCCTAAATTAGTATTTGAAATCGGCAGCTTTAACGCTTAAAGTTTAGTTGATATAGATTTTACTTTATTGAGCTAGTTCACTCAATTTATACATAGTTATTGTTTCTCTAACTACTAACTTAGCTTTTGACAATTTATACAATAATAATATTAATGCTGTAGAAAAAATATCATCTTTATAAGTTTTTAGCTCTGAAAAAGTTCATCTTGATTTAGAAGAAATTGTAGATCAGTTAAAATATTGATGAGATTCTCTCTCGAATTTAACGAAAGATGAAATATAACAGCATTCACGAACTACTCAGAAATAATCAGGCTTGGGTTGCCGAAAAGCTAGCTATAGATCCAACTTACTTTGAAGAATTATCTAATGGACAAACACCACCTTTTCTATACATTGGGTGTTCTGATAGTCGTCTGGCATTAACAAGATTTACCCGTACAGAACCAGGAGAGTTATTTGTACATCGTAATATTGCCAATCAAGTTTCTCTAACAGATATAAACTTTTTAGCCGTTTTAGAATACGCAGTTTTACATCTTAAAGTAGAACACATTATCGTCTGTGGTCACTACGATTGCGGAGGAATTAAGGCAGCTTTAGAAGGGAGAACCATCGGAATTCTTGATAACTGGGTAAATCCGATTCGGGAACTGTATTTACAGAAACAAGAAGAAATTGATACCTTGCCAACAAGAGAAGAACGTCTCAATCGTTTGGCGGAAATCAATGTTGTGGCGCAAGTGAAAAATCTTTACCAAACTTCTATCATGCGCCAGGTACTCCATGAGCGAAAAGCGCCTATGGTTCATGGTTGGGTATTAGATATAAGCACTGGGTTGATCAAAGATTTGAATGTCTCAACTGTGCAATGGCAATTGCACATCTGCCCCTTGCTTTTGGAGTTTAGACTTTATGCTATGTTAAAAAATGAGAGCTAATTTGGTATTTACCGCCAGACAAAAGCTGAACCAATACGCTTGAGATTATTATAGATTTTTGTTTAATAAAATTTACAAATACAAAGCAGGTAATTTATTTTCCTTATTTCCATCTTCTGTATGTAAATGTACTCATTGAGGCTCTGACTCAATTTATCACTGGATGCAGAGCCTCCAACCTACCCTGCAAAGAATTATTTCTTAGAAATTATCCACACTGCATGAATAATTCCAGGAATGTAACCAAAAAGCGTCAAAAGTATATTAATCCAAAAGTCTACGCCAAAGCCTACTTGTAAAAAAACTCCCAAAGGCGGCACGAAAATGGCACACAAAATCCGAACTAAATCCATTTAAACCTCCTATTAATCTCACAAAAGACAGCTTGTTGGTGAAGTTATTCATCACTTTTCAAGCATGTTTGTACCTCTCAAAGATAACATTCTCTCTGTTAATCTAGGTCATGATTTAGATGCGGTAAACCGTACTTAACATTAGCCACCGCTGATTTTGGCTTTGTAACCTAGCTTGGTCAAAATATCGAAAATTTTTTGCTTGTGTTCGCCCTGAATTTCAATTTCGTTATCTTTAACTGTCCCACCTGTGCCGCACTGGGTTTTCAACTGCTTCACCAAATCTGCCAAAGTTTCCGGTTTGACTTGAAAACCACTAATTACTGTGACGGTTTTCCCTTTGCGTCCTTTGCGGGAAGCTTGTACTTTAAGATTTTGTTGTTGTGGGGGTAGTTCTGGAATTGGTCTTTCTATGGCCGCGGAGTTGTCGTTGCCAAATTCGCGGTAGACAAAGCCTTTATCGGAAGATTTGGGATTGGAAGAAGACATAAAATGAATGTTAAGAAAAATTTCAAAGGCAGTGGAAACTTCTACGCAACCATTCTGCTGGGATATCAATTTCTAGGCTAACATCACAAATCCATTGCAAGGGATTGGGCATTGGGCATGGGGCATTCTTCTCCCCCTGCTTCCCCTGCTCCCCTGCTCCCCTGCTCCCCTGCTCCCCTACTCCCCAATCCCCAATCCCCAGATATACCCCAGACTTTCTATAATAATTAAGTCATTCCCGTCATCAAAAACAGCCTGTGACTACCACTCCCCTATCTCCAAGTTCAACTGCTCAAGTTCCCGATATGCTAGGTCGCTTTGGGCGCTTTGGCGGTAAGTATGTACCTGAAACGCTCATGCCTGCCCTTGCTGAATTAGAAACAGCTTATCAGCAATACCGCAATGACCCTGGTTTTCAAGCAGAACTACAGCAGTTATTACGGGACTATGTGGGACGTGCAACACCATTGTATTTTGCTGAACGCTTGACTGCTCATTATGCCCGACCCGATCGCACGGGCCCGCAAATTTACTTAAAACGCGAAGATTTAAATCATACTGGCGCTCACAAAATCAATAATGCCCTTGGTCAGGTATTGTTGGCGAAACGCATGGGTAAGCAAAGGATTATTGCCGAAACGGGCGCTGGACAACACGGAGTTGCCACAGCTACAGTTTGCGCTCGTTTTGGGCTGGAATGCGTAATTTATATGGGCGTTCATGATATGGAACGCCAATCTTTAAATGTGTTCAGAATGCGGCTGATGGGAGCAGAAGTGCGTCCGGTGGAAGCGGGAACTGGAACCCTAAAAGATGCCACTTCTGAAGCAATCCGCGATTGGGTGACAAATGTGGAAACCACTCACTACATCCTCGGTTCGGTAGCAGGGCCCCATCCTTACCCGATGATGGTACGTGATTTCCATGCAGTAATCGGCCAAGAAACTCGCGCCCAAGCAATGGAAAAATGGGGTGTATTGCCTGATATTCTCTTGGCTTGTGTGGGTGGTGGTTCCAATGCTATGGGACTATTTTACGAGTTTATGAATGAGTCTTCTATACGGTTCATTGGGGTTGAGGCAGCCGGGGAAGGTGTCAATACCGAAAAACACGCCGCAACATTGACAAAAGGACGAATTGGTGTATTGCATGGAGCAATGAGCTACCTGCTGCAAGATGAAGATGGGCAAATCATTGAGGCACACTCAATTAGTGCAGGTTTAGATTATCCCGGTGTGGGCCCAGAACATAGCTATTTAAAGGATACTGGTCGCGCTGAATACTATAGTGTGACGGATGCAGAGGCTTTGGCAGCATTCCAGCGATTATCGAAATTGGAGGGAATTATCCCAGCATTGGAAACAGCCCATGCGATCGCCTACCTCGAAACCCTCTGTCCTCAATTAACCGACAGTCCTCGGATTGTAATTAACTGCTCTGGACGCGGTGATAAGGATGTACAAACAGTAGCCAAGTTATTAAATCCTGCGTAAATATACTTAAAATTCTTGGGAGGAAGCAATGATGGATCAACAATTCCAACACGCGATGCTACCGCAACCTACTCACGACGAGTTGGCACGCCAAAACTTTGTGCAAAGTCTAAAAATGCACATTTTCAGGAATATCTCTCCTGGTAATAAGGTAGTTTATGAAAAAATAGGCAAACCGAAGTTTGAACAAGAACATCAGCGTCCTCCCCAGAATCGTTATGAAATTCGGGAAGTAATGCAGCACGAACCCTACTATCGCTGGACTAGTGCCCTCAAGCGCATCAACCAGGAAATGTTATGGGATGCTGTAAATGCCAATGTTGACAGACAGCTACCAGAGTTAATTGAGCGTGCCAAAAATCAGGGTGGTGAACTCGGTACTTTAACCCTCGACCCAAATTTTCAAATACCTACTCATCAAAAAGCTGTAGACATTCACTGTATGCCCGGAGGATATCACAGTGAATTCACAGATGATGATGTCGCTGCCGGCGCAACCTACGATCGCGGCGCTTACGTTTATGGTCTAGGTTGGTTGGGGCCGCTCAACGATGATATGGGGCTATCTATAGTCCAGAACTACCTCCTAGCAGAGTATCCTGACTTTCGACCCCGAAAAATTCTCGATATGGGATGTTCTGTTGGCAATAGCACATTACCATACACAGATGGTTTCCCAGATGCAGAAGTCCATGCCATAGATGTAGGCGCATCTATGTTGCGTTACGCTCATGCAAGAGCCGAAGCCTTGGGAAAACGGGTACACTTCTCTCAACAAAATGCCGAACATACTAACTTTCCGGATGAATCATTTGACTTAGTGGTTTCTCACATTTTGCTGCATGAAATTCCCCCGCCATCTGTGCGTAAAGTTATGCAAGAATCTTATCGTCTACTGGCTCCTGGCGGCATGATGATCCATGTGGAAGCACCCCTATATCGTCACATGGATATTTATACACAATTTATTTATGATTGGGAAACCGCTAACAACAACGAACCCTTCTGGAGTGCTGTACGCGATTTAGATTTAGTGCCGCTAGCTACTGAGGCTGGTTTTGCAGCAGATAAGGTATTTGAGAAATTTGTCCCTAATGGGGCATGGAAAGCAAAAGTCACTAATGGCCTGTTTAAAAATGGTAACTCAGGCAGCCAAGGCACTTGGTTTGTAGTTGCTGCAACTAAGTAAGAATTCGTAATTCGTAATTCGTAATTCGTAATTCGTAATTCGTAATTGAGGAAGTCAGATTTTCTCTGAGTTTCCTTCTTTTCTATGTGTGGTCTGATTTTTGGAGAATTGGTATTAGGATGACAAAAATAGCCAAGGGTAAACGGCCTGTTTACTTAGAAAATCCGCAAACTGATAAATTGCTAGCGATCGTCATGGCTTTAACTGGCGAGGTATCCGTGCTGCATGAGCGGCTAGACACCATTGAACGGTTGCTAGAGGTTAAAGGTATTTTATCGGCTACTGAGATTGAAGCTTACGAGCCGGATGCCAAAGTAACTAAGGAACGGGAACAGTGGCGTGCAGAATATATTGCGCGGGTGTTGCGTGTGGTACAGGAAGAGTTAGAAACCCTCAACCAAAGCTAGGCACTCAGAGGTTTTAGTGGAGAAAGTTATGCCATTTGTACAGAAAAAATACTACTAGTGATAGATGTGAATTTTTCATGAACATTACAAAGTTTTCGTAAAGTCGTGAATGTAACCGTTTTTTGGTAGCTTTTGAACGAAAAACGGTATAAACAGGAGTATATAGACCTATAAGCAATTTGTCACATTGGCAGTAGTTTGGTTAGATTGTCTGGAACTTTACTTTCAGCAAATGATTAAAACAACAATCTACGCCGTTGCTTTAGGCACTATTGCTCTTAGTAGTGGGGCGATCGCTACTCCTGTAACAAATCAAACTTTTACGCCGCTATCTTCACAACTATCAAATAATACTGTTAAAGTTGCAGCATTGAGCTATGACACTGCCGCGATAGAACAGTCAGTTTTCAACCAAATTAATAGCTACAGAGTTTCCCAAGGTCGACAAGCGCTGACTCGGAATTCTTCCATCGATAATCAAGCCAGGATTCACAGTCAGAACATGGCTAATCGTAAAGTTGGCTTTGGACATACTGGATTTGCACAGCGTGTTGTAGCAACCGGTATTCCTTACAGAGCAGCTGGTGAAAATGTCGCTTACAACCAGGGATATGCTGATCCTGCTACGAAAGCTGTACAAGGTTGGCTCAAAAGTTCAGGGCATCTTGCCAATATCAGAAATCAGAATTATACCTTGACGGGGATTGGTGTTGCTGTCACAAGTACAGGCAAAGTTTACTTCACACAAATATTTATGACACCAAGATAGATCCCAAAAGTGTAGTAAAATTTCGGTTTTTTCCTTGTTAGCTAATCTTTTGTTAAATATTTAGTAATGTAGCTTCAATGACATTTCTCTATTGAATACTACATTATTTTTTTAGTAATGCATGAAAATCTTAAATTCTCAGCAAAAGTAAACATGGTTTTCATGAAGTTGACCTATTGAAGTATTGACAATTAGAAATGATTATTTGTGTTCCTCATAAAGGATATAGCCAAATTGCCGAAATTCATCAATCCTTAATAGTATCGTGGTATATATCGTCGGAACAATGAGGTAGAGTATAAGTCTTATATCTCTACACATTACGCAATTCTCCATGTTCCGACAAACTGCTTTTGGCATCGCTTTAAGTGCGCTTGTCCTTGCTAGTGGATTAACGACTGTTCCGATACCAAATCATCCATCTACGAATACATCCACCCGTAATAAGCTGTTGTCGCTTTTTTCCAGTCAGGCTGCAATATCGACTCCTACTTTTAAAACTACGGAGCTAGAAAAATCAGTATTTGAGCAAATTAATCGATATCGGGCTTCTAAAGGACTGCCAAAGTTGACCCTAAATGCTAGTATCACTCGACAGGCAAGAATTCATAGTCAAAATATGGCTAAAGGTAAAACCCCATTTAGCCATCAGGGGTTTGAAGGGCGAGTCAAAGCTATTACTCTGCGCTACAACAGTGCGGCGGAAAATGTTGCTTTCAATCGGGGATATAGCAACCCCGTGGAGGAAGCTGTCACTGGTTGGATCAACAGCCCCGGACACCTAAAGAATCTTAAAGGAAATTACAACCTTACTGGAATAGGCGTTGCTACTAATAATCAAGGCGAAGTCTACCTTACACAACTTTTCTTTCGGGCTAGGTAGATTTAATTTTTAATTTGTTTGCACAATAATAATGTATTGTCTGACAATACTTTTGTCTGTTGGACACTGCTATTATTTTTGGACAATTCATGACATTACCAGATTTTCAGGTGAGCGATCGCGACCTTAGTGACGCAGCCCTTGAACAGTATTTAGAATCGACGGCGATCGCAGTTGATACAGAAACGATGGGATTATTGCCGTTGCGCGATCGCTTGTGTCTCGTCCAACTGTGTAACCTTGAGGGGAAAGTGACTGCAATCCGCATAGCCAAAGGACAAGCAGACGCTCCAAACTTAAAAAAACTTTTAGAAGCGGCGAATGTCGTAAAAGTATTTCACTTTGCTCGTTTTGACCTTGCCACTTTGCGAACCAATCTGGGGATTCAGGTTGGGCCTGTTTTTTGCACCAAAATTGCCAGCAAGTTAGCCCGTACTTATACAAATCGCCACGGACTCAAAGATGTGGTGCAAGAATTAGAACAAGTGGAACTGGATAAAAGCTCTCAAAGTTCTGATTGGGGTAACGCCGCTAGTTTATCTGAAGCTCAACTAAGTTATGCTGCCAATGATGTGCGCTACTTACTTAGTGTGCAGCAGAAGCTAATAGAAATGCTCAAACGAGAAGAACGTTGGGAAATTGCTCAAGAATGTTTTCAATTTCTACCAACTATAGTTTCCTTAGATTTGTTGCAATTTAAGGATTTGTTTGAACACTGATGAAATAGGGAATGAGGAGTAGGGACAAGAAATTTTGACTGCTCGTCGCTCCAGACTACTCAACTGTCAAGTTTCCATTGACAGGTAAGCAAGTTCGTAGTAAAGACTTTAGTCCTTATTTTATTTTCTAAGCACTAAAGTCTTTATACCAATTTTGTATGAAGCTGCATAGAATTAGATCCCCCCTAGCCCCCCT
>NZ_JBDNJQ010000230.1:0-9836 GCF_051172895.1 Nostoc sp. CALU 1950
GGGTGAGATGACTTCAGTACCATATCAATTACTCAATCAGAATGAAATAGCCCTGGGCTTCTTAGTTGTACTGAGTTTTTTCAGAAATCAAATATGAGTGCTATATAGAAATCCGATTATGAATAGTCAGGGATAATTTCTAGTTCTTGATAACCTGTTTGTTGGTCAAAACTTCTATTAAAAGTAAACTCCTCACTTGCACCGATAACTATTTCAGCAGTTGTGTAGATAAGATTGTTTGAAAAGTCTTCTGGTCGGTAGCAAAACGTTTTAGATTCCGATAAATGGGGGGACTTTTAGAGACTTTGCCCCCCTTTTTAAGGGGGGTTGGGGGGATCGACAAGTGCCTAAAATTACAGCCAATCACTTTTAAAACATCCTCTTAGTTAATAATCATTAATTATTTGTTTAAGTAATATCTAGCAATTAAACCGCATAAAAATTTCTCAGGAATTTTACTGAACCATCAAGACAATAAATATTACTAAGATATAGCTAAATATTGTCAGGATGCTGAATATGTCAGATTTACCGCTTCAGTGCAAAAATTTGAAAGAACAAGTTGAGTGTATATTACAACTTTTGCAGCAGGAACCAACGCTACGTTCCCAAGATATTACACCTGTACAAACTTCCTTAAGTAAGGCGATTTCTCCCAAATTTGAGATTGTGTTTGCGGGTGCGTTTAGTGCTGGGAAATCAATGCTAATCAATGCGCTATTGGAGAGGGAATTACTCTACAGTGCGGAAGGGCACGCTACAGGTACAGAATGCAAAATCGAGTATGCAGAAGTAGATAAAGAACGTGTTGTTTTGACGTTTTTAAGTGAAGCAGAAATTCGGGAACAAGCAGTTTCTTTATGTCAGCAACTAGGATTTAAGACAGTAGCTAATATCAACCAAATTGATGTAATTAACTTGTTACGTCAAGGTTCTGAAGCGATTATTCAGCAGGAGGGTGGTGAGAGTAAATCAGAACGTGCAAAACAGGCGAAGGCGTTAATGTTATTGCTAGAGGGATATATGGCAAACCGCGATCGCATCAACACTGTTAATAATGCTACATACTCAATGGAGCAATTTAACTTTTCCAATCTTAAGGAAGCGGCTGGATATGCCCGTCGTGGTAGTAATAGTGCAGTATTGAAGCGGATAGAATATTACTGTAATCATCCTTTGCTACAAGATGGAAATGTAATTATAGATACACCTGGTATAGATGCACCAGTAGAGAAAGATGCACAGCTAACTTATGCCAAAATTCAACATCCTGATACTTCGGCGGTGGTGTGTGTGCTAAAACCTGCTTCGGCGGGTGATATGACAAAAGAAGAAACAGAACTTTTGGAATTAATGCGGAAGAATGCGGGAGTACGCGATCGCGTTTTCTATGTCTTCAATCGAATTGATGAAACTTGGTATAATACCCAACTACGGCAACGATTAGATAATTTAATTAGTGGGCAATTTAGCAATTCCAACAAGGTTTATAAAACCAGTGGATTATTAGGATTTTACGGCAGTCAGATTAAACAGACAAGCCAACAAGATAGATTTGGTTTAGATTCTGTTTTCGCAGAAAGTATTAAAGGTTTAGATGGTAATGAAGAAACACCGCAATTTGTCTATGCGTTTAACAACTACTGTGTAAATTCAGGAAAGCTATCTGCCACTAAATTCCGTGTCTCTGTTAATGCCCAGGAAACCCCAAATCAAAATTATGTAAGGATTCTGGAAGATTGGGGAAATGAACTGATAGAAAAGCTAATTCAAGATAGTGGTACTAATGAATTTCGTACAGCTATTACTCGCTATCTTACAGAAGAAAAGCGTCCACAGTTATTTAAAAATCTTGCTGATGATTTGGAAGATATTTGTATTAAACTGAAAAGACATTATCAGAGTGTACAACGCGATTTAGATAGTCAGCCTCAAGAAATTGAGATGATGAAGGCGCAAGAATTGCAACAACTAAATCAGCAACTCCAGCAAGTTGGTAGAGAATTTAGTGAGCATATTAAAGAAGAAGTTAACCATGTAATTAATAATTCTTGTGATGCTTTTGAAGCCGATTTTAAGCAATTGCAATCACGCATGATTCGCCGTTTAGATGAATTGCTAGATACTTTTTCTGTAGCTTATGCTTATCGACGTGCAACCATCAGCCATCCTCGCAACGCTACCGCACCTTTGATTGCTATTTTAGTTGAGGCATTTTATTACTTAGCAAATCAATTAGAAGATATTTTGGTTGAATCTTCTCAGCAAGTAGTTGCAAATTATTTTCAGAGGTTGATTGAAAAGGTTCGTAAGTCCGAATATTATCGCCAGTTGTATCGGTTATTAGATCATGATGGCGGCATTGAACAAGAGATTAGAATTATAGAAAAACAAGTTACTCAAGCATTAGTTAGTGCAGCTAGTGTAGAGTGCGATCGCTTTGTGCGAGAAAGTCCAAGATTTTATGATGAAGGCACTTTTTCTATATATCAATTTCGCCAAACTTTATTACAAACTTCTCAAGGTTACGACGCTGAAAGTATCATAGAAGCAGAGCCAGCAATTAGGCAGTTATTGAAGTTAGATTTTGAACCCAAAGTTTCCCAAACCATTCGTAAATCTTTTCGTCAAACCATCAACCAAACTCTCAAAACTCAATTGATCCCAATGGCAAATCAGCAAGCCGATGAAATTTTGCAGCAATATCCACAGGCGCGGGCTTATTTAGAGAAAACATTGCAACAAGAGGCTGAAGAAAAAATTGCGAATAATCGCCGATTATTGAATGTTGTCGAAGAAAATATTGCAGCATATAATTCAGCCACTTCTAGTATTAATAGTTGTTTGCAGGCGATGCAATTATATGATCATTTTTTGCCTGTAATTGGTGATCCGTTTGACACTGATGGGAAGTTTGCTAATAATGGATTTGTGATTTCAGATGTGGTACAAGAGGTTTAATTTTACATATCACAATCCGATTTGATTTGTGAAAATTAGCGGTGTTTAGATCCCCGACTTCTTTAAGAAGTCGGGGATCTAACTTTTTAGAATCCTAATCCCTAACTCAATGGTTATGCTTATCAAGCGCCGACAATTTCTTACAACCTGTGGACTCGCTACCTTAGCCACCCAAGTATCACCACTTACCGCCCAAGGTAAACTACCCACAAACACCATCCGCAAGCCCCCGCGTCTGCAAGTAGGCGATACTGTAGGATTAATCGCCCCTGCGGGTATCGTTGACGCTAAAGACATCGAAGCAGCGCAGAAGTCAATTTCACAATTAGGATTAAAAGTCAAGCTGGGGAAGCATATTTTAGATCGTTACGGCTATTTAGCGGGTAAAGATAGCGATCGCGCCCAGGATGTAAACTTGATGTTTAGCGATCGCTCCATAAAAGCAATTATCGCCATGCGTGGTGGTTGGGGCTGCAATCGCATTTTACCCCTACTCAACTACTCGCTGATCCGCTCCTATCCGAAAATTCTCATAGGCTACAGCGATATTACGACGCTGTTATTGGCAATAAATGCCCGTAGTCAAATGATTACTTTTCATGGCCCAGTTGCCACGTCTACCTGGAATCAATTTACAGTGGATTACTTCAAGCGCATCCTATTTAATGGTGAAGCTGTGACTATTCAAAATCTCAACCCTAGCGAAGTGCGGGTGGAGACAATAGCACCGGGAAAGACAAGAGGTAAACTTGTAGGTGGAAATTTATCAGTGCTATCAGCAATGGTAGGTTCACCTTACCTACCTTCTTGGAACAAAAGTATCCTGTTTATGGAAGAAATTGGCGAGGATGTTTACCGTATAGATAGGATGTTGACGCAGTTAAAAACCGCTGGGATACTAAATCAAATTGCTGGCTTTATCTTTGGGCAATGCACTAATTGTAGTCTTGGGGATGAACCATCATTTACTTTAATGCAAGTATTGCAAGACCACATACTTCCTTTAGGGATTCCTGCTTGGTATGGTTCAATGATTGGTCATATTAAAGATAAATTTACCTTGCCAATCGGCTTAGAAGTGGAAATAGATGCTGAACTTGGGACAATACGAATGTTAGAGGCGGCTGTTAGTTTGCTTTAATGCAAGTTCGACGGCTCAAGATTATTAAAATAGGACTTACGCGATTTGAAACCTTTCATTGAGCCATAAAACAAGTATGTGGAATTTATCGGTTCATGGTGAACCAGCGCGTTGCGGGGGTTCCTCCCCCCCCGTTGTAGCGACTGGCGAACCCGCAAGGGTTAAAGATACCTATGCAATCAAGACTCACATATTTTGTTCACTTCAAGCTTTTGTTAGATTGGAGTTTATACAGTCTGAAAAAATAATTAGCAATTGGTACGAAATACAACGGAATATGTTCACGTTAGTTGTACGTGAACATATTTTTGCAACCCTTAGCGGTGATGGCATTGTCTAGACTAAATTGCTCATATTTCTTGATATATCTAAAAGATTAGACAAGCCAATTTGTTGAGTTTCTATTGCTAGGTTAAGTAGAAATAACTCCATATCTAGTTCGTTTAAGATTGCCGCATCATTAGAATTGTTACTGTTGTTCGTGCCATCAGAAAGCGTTAACAAGTAATTAGTATTCCCTGCTGTTGGTTGGATGCGTACATAGTAAGTACCTGGAAGCAATACAAGGTTGTTAAAAAGATTACCTACAAGACCATTATCAGAATTCGATACAGCAGTATTTCTAGAACTTAAAACATTTCCACTACTATCCAATACTTGCTCAAGTACACTTCTAGAAAAGCTATAGTTAGCTATTCTAAGAGTGCTAGTTTTATTCAAATCAAATCGATAGTAGTCATAAGGATCGGATGAGCCGACATTTTCCAGTACACGAGTATAATTTGAACCTATGGGAAGTTGGCGAGCAGTGCTGAATATATTTCCGGCATAGTCATTAGCAGCTTGGCGCCCTTCAAATACACCACTAGAATCAAAGTGTTCTACTAAGTTAATACCTTGCAAAAAAGCTAAATCTGGATTGTTGGCTTTATAGTATCCGGCATCAAAAGAGGGCGAAGATTTACGTCCCTCATTTATCCCATTTATTTCAAAATGCTGTAACAACTGGCTATTAGTTAAATTAGTCAAGTCTTGGTTGTTAGCACGATAGTAGTTGAAATCAAACAATGGTGAAAACTGACGTCCTTCATTTATCCCATTGATTTCAAAATGATTCAATAGTTGAGAGTTATTTAAAGAGGAAAGGTCAGAGTTATAGTTTTTATACTGGATTGACCCAAAAAATGCAGCAAAATTACGTCCTTCTGAAATACCAGAGTCTTTGAGATGAATAAATAATTGTTCATTATTAAAGCCTGTGAGGTCACTATTGTTAGCGCGATAGTAGTTAAGACTAACGTTGGGCGAAAAACTACGTCCCTCAGCTACTCCGTGATTCACTAGATGATTTAATAGTTGGCTGTTGTTGAAGTTTGCCAAGTCAGAACTACTAGCTCGGTAGAAACTCAAATTAATCAGTGGTGAGAATGAACGACCTTCATTTAGACCATAGGTTTGGAAGTGTGACAAAGCTTGAGCATCATTCAAACCAGCTAAGTCTTGATTGGCAGCACGATAGAAACCGGCGTCAAACACATTTGATATACTTAGAGCCATATTATTAAATATACGAAAGCTAGTTTTGCAAAGCGCATTACATAGTAGTACGTAGTATTATAAAGTAAGAGTAAATATCTCCTGATACTAAAAAATAAATTTAATGATTAGAGCGGAACTACCTTTTCCCCGCCTAGTTGTGCAAACACTAGCGTTGGCTACGCCCACCGCAGGCATCGCATTAGCGCAGCGGTACATTTAGTGAATGTCTACGGCGACCTACGCTAACGCGCCACAGTGATTTTGATTAGATTTTGATTAAGATTTTGATAGACAAGTATGAATTTCTCCTCGCTATGTTACGACTAACAGAAGTAAAGCTCCCGCTTGATCATCCTGAAGATGAGATCAAGTCTGCCATCCTCAAAAAGCTGCAAATCACAGACGAAGAATTGATCAGCTATTCCATCTTCAAGCGTAGCTACGATGCGCGTAAGAAAGGAGATATCAGCCTTGTCTATATTCTGGATGTAGAAACGACTCAGGAAACTCATCTACTCAAGCGCCTGAAAAAAGATCCCCATGTCATGGCCACGCCAGACATGAGTTATCGCCCAGTGGCAAAAGCACCGAGCAATTTAGCGATTCACCCCATCGTGATTGGTACTGGGCCTTGTGGCTTGTTTGCGGGTTTGATGCTGGCGCAAATGGGATTCCGTCCGATCATTTTAGAACGTGGGAAAAAAGTTCGCGATCGCACTGCTGATACTTTTGGCTTTTGGAAGAAAAAATCAGACTTCAACCCAGAATCTAACGCCCAGTTTGGTGAAGGTGGTGCGGGTACATTTTCTGATGGCAAACTCTACAGTCAAGTCAAAGATCCTCAGCATTATGGGCGCAAGGTTCTAACCGAACTCGTCAATGCGGGAGCCTCACCAGAAATTCTCTATATCAACAAACCGCACATCGGCACATTCAAACTGGTGGGAATCGTCCAAAGTATGCGGGCTAAAATCGAATCCCTCGGCGGTGAAATTCGCTTTGAAAGTCGAGTTGAAGATATCAACATCGAAAATGGACAGGTGCGGGGAGTCACCCTCGCTAGTGGGGAATATATCGCCAGCGATTATGTAGTTCTAGCAGTAGGGCACAGCGCCCGCGATACCTTCCAAATGCTTTACAATCGTGGAGTTTACATAGAGCCAAAACCTTTTTCCATCGGCTTTCGGGTCGAACATCCCCAGACTCTCATCGACCAATGTCGTTTCGGCGCTCAGGCTGGTCATAAGCTTTTAGGTGCTGCCGATTACAAGCTGGTTCACCACTGCCAAAATGGTCGTTCCGTCTATAGTTTCTGTATGTGTCCGGGAGGCTTGGTAGTTGCAGCCGCATCAGAGGCGGGGCGACTTGTCACCAACGGGATGAGCCAATACTCTCGCAATGAGCGTAATGCCAACAGTGCGATCGTTGTGGGTATCACACCCGAAGATTATCCGGGAAATGCCTTGGCGGGAATTGACTTCCAACGGCGCTTGGAAGAAAAGGCTTTTGAGTTGGGCGGTGGAACTTATGAAGCTCCAGGGCAGTTGGTGGGTGACTTTCTCAACCATCGCCCCTCTACAGCATTTGGCACTGTTAAACCGTCTTATACACCTGGGATACATTTGGGTGATTTAAGTCAGAGTTTACCAGATTATGCGATCGCCGCCATCCGCGAAGCCCTTCCAGCTTTTGACAAACAAATTAAAGGATTTGCGATGGATGATGCCGTGTTGACTGGAGTGGAAACCCGTACCTCATCACCGATTCGGATTAAACGCAAAGAGGATTATCAGAGTTTAAATACAGTCGGTCTTTATCCGGCTGGTGAAGGCGCGGGATATGCAGGGGGAATTCTCTCGGCGGGTATCGATGGTATCAAGGTAGCGGAGGCGGTGGCTTTAAGTATTTTGAAAAATTGCGATCGTAATTTTTGAGACAGAAGAGTTTTATCGATGGTTGTTTCTAAAAGGGGAAAAGCGATCGCATCTTAGGAAACAACATCCATTTGACATACCTAAAATCCATTCAGCTTATTAGTTGTGGACTCCTCAAAATTTATTTTATCAAAAGCAGCTTTATGAACGTAACCAGTATTTTATCAAGCACACAGATAACAGAGAAAGTTAGGATTCTGGTTGTTGAAGATGAGTATATTCTGTCCATGAATTTACAAGAAACTTTAGAGCTGCTGGGATACACTGTTTTAGATATTATCGATACGGCAGAAACGGCAATTGAGAAAGCTGGTGAACTACTCCCAAACTTGGTTTTGATGGATATCCAGTTGCGGGGTGAGATGGACGGAATTCAGGCGGCGGAGCTAATCTGGAATCGTTTTCAAATACCTGTCGTTTATATTACCGGACATTCTGATCAAAACACTGTGAAGCGGGCTAACATGACATTTGCTTTTGGTTACATCCTCAAACCTGTCAAACAGCAACAACTTTATGTTGCTATTCAAACAGCACTCAATCGCCATCAACGTGAGCAATTGTCACAATCTCAACGGCTCAACCTGTTGAAAAATAATTTTCTAGCAACCGCCTCTCATGAAATGCAAATGCCCTTATTGAATATCAAAATGACAATCTCGGTGCTAGAAAATATTCTGGAGCGAGAGGGCATTTTAAATTCAGAACTACTTTCTCCATTTGAGTCTGTAGCTGGCTACATAACTATTATGCGCCAACAGTGTGAAGAAGGGCTAGATTTGTTGAACATTTTGCTGTCTATGCAAATGATTGATACAGATGCATATCCATTAGAATTAACTTCATTTCAACTTCAAGAATGGCTTCCTCATTTAAGCTTGTATTTTCGAGAACTTGCTCGTTCTCAAAAACAGATTTTCCAGGTTAGTATCCCCCAAAATTTACCACCTATGGTTTCAGACTTAGGTGTTGTTACCAAAATTATCTCCGAATTACTCAACAATGCCTGCAAATATTCTCCACCTGATGAAGAGATTAAATTAACTGTCCAGATTATCGACATAACAAAAAGTGTAATCAATAAAGATGAGGAATCTGATATGAAGACTAATGCTCAAGTGCCCTTTTTTGAAATTACAATTAGCAACTCTGGCGTAATAATCCCTAAAAAAGATCAATCTCGAATATTTGAACCATTTTATCGAATTCCTTACAACAATTTCTGGAAAATTGGCGGGATAGGATTGGGTTTGACATTAGTTAAGAAGTTTGTAGAATGTCTCCAAGGCACGATAGAAGTTACCAATATTAAAGATTGCACAAGATTCACTGTTTTACTACCTTTAAGCCTGTCAGATTTATCATCTTAAGCGAACATTATATTTCTCCTCACGCGCAGAGAGAAAAAAGAGATTTTACAAGTCACCTTGAAAAGGCTAGTACCGCAAGGC
Organism: Nostoc sp. CALU 1950; assembly: GCF_051172895.1. Taxonomy (NCBI): domain Bacteria; kingdom Bacillati; phylum Cyanobacteriota; class Cyanophyceae; order Nostocales; family Nostocaceae; genus Nostoc; species Nostoc sp. CALU 1950. Next base: position 9,027 of record NZ_JBDNJQ010000230.1, read on the forward strand.
GGAATTAAAAATTAAAAATTAAAAATGAAGACAGCGTAAGGGTTTTGTTGATTGGGAATGGGTGGTTTATTTCCGCCGTGCTGTACTAGTCCTATACAGCAGAATTCAGGAGCAAAAGACGCTTTATACCTTTATTTCAGCTTTTTTCTATTTCATTCTGTGATGTTATTCATGCCAGCCAATATCATTTCTAATATCAAGCCCCACCTAGCTACTTTCGAGGTAGGGCTTTTGCTTTTATGGCTGGAGTCGAGATGCAATCATGCATAAGCGCGATGGCGTACACGCCCGCAGTAAGCGATCGCACTGGGGAATTTAGCCGAACGTTAAAGCTGGTTCTTCACAGAAGTTAAATAGGGCTGACTCACTTTCTGATTCATCTTCAAAGACAGCAGAGATATACCATTCACAGGGCGAATCATTCGTATATTCAGCCCAAGCAATTGTTACTGTTTCACCCGATGGAATCCCTGAATCACTCAAGGTAAATGAAGCCCAATCTTCATCATCGAGAGATACCCACAACTCTGTAATTGCCTGTTCGGTGTCATTGGTAACGGTAAACGTGAATTGGTCTGACATAAATAGCCCCTTAGCTATAAATAAATTGCAGGTTGTCAGTCACCGATTATACTGCCACTTTTTTTAATTGATATCACGGTAACTGCCAGAATATATACTCATAGATAGTTTCAAGCTTTTTTGGACTAAATTTAAATTTATTAAAGAGTATTAAAAATATCACAGATAAGACGCGATGAATCGCCGTCTCTACAAAAGACCGATTATTTGTAGAGACGGCGATTTATC
>NZ_JBDNJQ010000231.1:0-9543 GCF_051172895.1 Nostoc sp. CALU 1950
CTCTGATTAACTCAGCCCTGCTGGGTCATTTTGTATGGCTTAGTCTAAACTCCAGGATTTAACCACTGCCCAAAAATCGAATCACGCTGATCATCAGGGGCAACAAACCGATAAACGCACTCCCGATTTTCACGCTTACCCAATCGACCAACGTAGTCCAACTTCAAATCAATCTTGGCAAGTAATTTCTGTGCGATCGCTACTGGGGTCAGTTTTTCCGAGATACTCACATTCAAGTAATTCTTGATAACGTGCCTGTGCTGAACAGCCAGTGCTTTAAACTCCACCATCTTTTCATCAGTCCCCCGCAACTTAACGTCTGGCGTGAGCAACTGCAACAGATTCAGTTCTTCTAACAACAGTACAGCCGGCAACATCTGCCCCTTATTAAAATCTGGTTTCCAAACCGAATTCTCCCCAGCTTCTAACTGTGCCTTAGCCCGTTTAGTATCACGGTTTGTCAGAAACTCTCGCCCCAGCGTCAAATAATAGTGCATCCGCAGTTGAGGATACCAGCCGTCGTCATCCTTCTCCACCAAATTAGGCGTAACTTCAACTTCATAGCGACGAGACAATTCAGCCTTGCGTTGCTGGTGTCGTTCAGTTTTGGTTTTCGCCCTTGTGTCTTGCAGTTTTTTCAGTTCAGTTTGGGAGAGTTCATCAGAATTAGCGATCGCCTGACACTCAGCAGTATACAATTCTTGACTTGCCGCTTTAACCGACTCGATAACTGCCCCACTCTCATCGTCCGATGCATCGTCGGCATCAATAATGGTGTACCCATCCTCAACCAAACCTGCAAGCACAGACTCTCGATAGCGCCGCATCTCAACGTTGATGACAGAACCACGCTTACCCCAAGTCTGCAATGACTCCGGTTGAAAGTTCTGGTCAACAAAGCTTAAATCGTCATTGTCCGCCGCCGACAATAGCGCAATGTTCGCCTGTGTAGCAACGTGTTGACTTCTCAACAATCCTCCGATGGATGTAGAGCCATTACCCACAACACCCATCCCCCACTCTCGCACCCAAATGTGACGGTCAACAGTTTCCCTAACCCTTGCCAACATTTGACGCACAGAATTAACCGGCTGTACACCCTGAAAAATTCCCCATACCCCATCAAAATGTCCTCGAATGTCGATGGATACGCCAGTTTCTAAACTTGGAGATGCGATAACTAAATCGTACTGGGTGAGAATTTCGTTCAGATGAGCGATACAACCGAAAGCCGCATGAGAGGGGTCAGCAACAGATTCGCTGTCAATTCTCAGGATTCGCAATTCTGGATATTTACGACGGAACCGTTCTTCAAGCGCCTGGGTTCCCCATTTAGACTTAGCCTTTTGAGCAGAGCAACAGAGTAAATGATGCCCACCAATGGAAATCGCCCGATCAAGAGCAGCAATCAAATTCTTCGGGTTACTGCCAGAGTAGTTGTAACAGTTGCCAGCTATGTGCCGATAATTGTTGACGATGACGAAGGGATTAACTCGACATTCTCCAGCGAGTGATAAAACATACTTTACATCTGTATCTGAAACATCGGCAGAAGACAGATAAATCTTTCCCTGACTGCTGCCCAAAACATTCTGTACCAGTTGTTTGAGGTTTTTGAGAACAGATACCCGACGCTTTTGCACTTCAGTACCAGAGTTGAGCAAATGCCAGAATACCTGGTCACATTCGTCAATAATTATGACATCATTCGCCCAGTCGTTCGGGTTGAATCGCGCCTGACTTTCCTGATGCAGCGAATCAACACACACCCCATATCCTAATAATGTGCCTGTTTCATTCGTGCGGACTTCGGTAACATAGTTAACACCAAACCGATTACACAACGCCTCGCCCAATTGAATACGATGGGTGATAATTAATACCCGTCTCTCTTGGTCATGTGCTTTGGCTACCTCAGTTGCCAGCCATTCGGTTTTACCAGTGCCTTTGGGAGCCTTGAGGATAATCAGCTTTTCACCAACGGGTACGAGAAGCTGTCCGAGGAATCTTTGGTTGAGAGCGATCGCTGGCGGGTAAGTCAACAAGGTAAACAGCTTAATCTCCCACAACTCCAGTGCAACGGCAGTGTTGTAGAGTGCGTCAAATGCGGGTTGACCCTGGGCAACGATAAAATCATCAACCCCTTTTTCTGGCCCTAGCGGTAAATCAATCACTCGTAGCGAACAGCCTTCATTTACCAGCAGCCGTCCCATGCGACTGATAGCGGTTCTGACTCGCTGGACTGTCTCAGGTTTGTTGTCCTGGTCGAAGCAGATGTTAACCTGTCTCCCCTGTGTTGCAAAATGTTTCAAGTCGGGGATGAGGTTTGGCTTACCAATGGCAGTACCGTATTCATCAGTAGGTGTGCGGTATCCAGCGTTAACACCGGGGATAGCGATCGCAGCATAACCAGCAGTCAGTAACGCCCCTGCTTTTTTGACACCTTCCACGATTGTCACTGGCACATTATGCCGCCAAACCCAGTGCCAGAAACCGCCAGGGTGCTGCAAATCTTCTTCGGTGATAGGAATACCGCTACGTAGGGAAACTTTCACCCAAATGCGATTCGGCACTAAGAGGAAGAAAGCGCGTGTTTCTTCTCTGTAAGGATGCTCGTACTTGATGAATTTGTGGATCTTCTGGCGATCGCGTCGGGGGTGGTCGGGTTTGAAGCAGCCCCACATCATTACGGCGTAGTTGTTGAGGGGGTCAACGCCACTGCACCACCAGCCGCCTAGTTCAATGTGCTGGTATTTTTTCAAATCGCGATCACGCAATCGTCCATCGTTGCGGCGGGAGATTTTGGGACTGTAGAGCAGATATTCGTAAGGTGTTGTGCCGGAGAGCGATCGCGCATTCAAGTGAAAGATTTCTTCGTCAACTCCGCTGCCTCGCCATTCTTGTAAATGTTTGAAGTGAGAATCAGATTCGATTATACGCATATACCCTCCGATATTTTGACGCATGGAAATGAAGCGGCATTGCACCCATGCCGCCGGTTCAACTTGAAGTGAAGAGCTTGTGCTGGCTATGAAATCCTCAATAGCCAGCTACAGCGTTATTTACCGCCTCCCGTGTGCGGTCGAAACGTGAGATTGATTCGGGTGCTAACCATTTTGTTGGTTTTCGGAACCTGATGCAGATGTGTAGACTGACAGCCTGGGTGCATCACAAGTAGACTGCCGTGTTCCAGCCAGAAATCCGTTGGTTTGCCATTTCTCGGTTTGATTTGAAATTTGCGACATGAACCCAGGCTTACCGATGCGATTGCAGGGTTAGATCCCATCGATGCTTCGTTGTCGGAATGCCAACCAATCGAATCCTGGCCACTGCGGTACTGATTTCCGATGACAATGCGGAACTTGTAGCCAGTCAACGCAGTGATTCTGTCCCGTAAGCTAGACAGAGCTTCTGTCCACCATAGTGGTTTCAAAAACACGCTGTTCGAGTAAAGATAATCACATCCGGCATCACCATAAATGCACTCAAGGCGCGGGACGGGCATTGTTTTACCCAACATTCTGATTTGGTTCTGCTGCCACTCCAGTTTCAAGCAGTGTTGGTAGAGTCCATTGGCCTGTTCAAGGCTTAAGAAATCGGGGTAGTAAGTAATGGGTAAAACTGGGGTTGATTCAGCAAATAAATTGAGTTGTTGCATGGTAGTTTTCTGCAATTAAAAACGTGTGCTGAAGCAGTTGTTCTTAGTTTTAGTTGCTGGAGAATACTTCACGTTTCTTGAGATACTTGCTCCCAATACTCAATGACAAAATCATGGGCTTGCTGTAACACTTGAGGGAGTAAAAATAAGGGGACTTCCCAAGCCGCAATTACACTACCAGCAAAACATTCTGCAAGTTCAATCCGAATACATTCTGGTAAATTACTCTCTAAAAACTTGAGTGAATGATCTTCGTTTTCTGGTAGTTGAACAAAAAAATAATCGTCGTGCATGATATCAGCAACAAGACCATATTTTTCTGCTAGAGTTTTTCGTAAAGTGTTCATAACGAAAGGTTGAGTTAGGTAGGGAATTATTGAGAGATGACTTTTACTATTTCGGGCAACCACCGCAGTTGAAAAACAGTTTGGTTTGAAGATTTGGCAACTGCGGGAACCATGCGACCCCATTGCTTACCAGATTCAGTAGGACGATAGGGAATTTTCTTGTCATCAGTTCTGTATTGCAGTCCCGAATTTAGTAAGCAGTGGTTAACAGCCCGTGCAGACATTCCTACCACCTCACCGATTTGTGTTGGGTTGAGAAATGCGTCCTCTGCAACATTGGTTTGAGCGATGGCAGTTTTTAATTCATCGGCGGCTGGCTTAAGTGCGGGGTTAACTCTGGTGGCGGCATTAACTGCTAACTGGGCAGTGAGGGATTTGTCTAGTCCAGCAAATTCCCCCAACATCATTGCTAACTGTGCGGCTTCATGGGACGGAGCTAATGTATGTGGTGGTTCTTGCTGTAATACTTGCTCTACTTGGGTTGAGAGCATCACTTTCATTAAAGTTCTATTAGCCCAGATGCGGAATTCGACAGAAACCCATCGAGCTAAATCAATGGCGATTTCTGGGTGAATCCAAGTGCTTTGTTCGCTTCTGTATCCCTGGATATCTATCACCAATAACGATATGAGGATCTTCATATCGTTAGAAAGTGCTTGTAAATACTGCTTTGTAGACTTGAGCTTCGTGTAATCAGCCAAGAATTTCCCGTTAGCTTTGCACATCTGACTTGCATTCACGTAGCCCTTGGGTATAACATATTTACCTATTTCCCCATCTTCTTGAGGCATTTGATTAATTTCTGAGTCGTGCCAAAAATGTGTCAACATGATTCATTCCCTGAGTATTGAACAAATAATTGATTCAGGCATTCACTCGCACCAAACTTTTTTCACCAACTAATGAGAAACGATTCGATATAGTCGGTGTCTTAATTAAACTTGGCGACATTAATTCAACCATGTAAAACCAAGAATTATGCACCAGCGCAATCCCCAAAACCAGCCGTTGCTTTGTTCCCTTGTCATGAGAACAGAGGATCACTCGTTCGCCCAGAACGAAAGCAGGTTTTTGCACAGTGATGGTTTCTAATTCCCCAGTCCCAATGATTTGGTTTTGTGTAGCGTGGAGTATTTCTTTACCGCAATCAATTGAATAAATCCAATATTCGTGTTTCCATTGCATACCGCAGCAGTAACCAAATGTTCTTGTTGTGCGTAGGAAAACTCTCTCTAGCAAATTAACTGCAATAGGTGGAATTGTTCCACGCCAAGCTGGAGAAAGATACCAACTTGTTTGAAATGCGTTAATGTGGTCAATCATGCTTTTCTCCCTAATAGGTAATTAATCGCTTCAACATCAAGAGCGGCAATGCGTTTTTTAATTGATTGTGGCGGGTGATCAAAAAACTCTTTTAAATGCCATCTCCGAATTTGGTAATGTCTGGCAGAACGTTTTGTAGCTTTAAGCCATCCTCTTTTTACCCATCTTGTAACAGTTGAAAAGTTTAACTGAAGAACTTGGGCAATCTCTTTACAAGAATAGTTATCAAGAGTTGGACGGGCTGAATAGCCTAAGCTATTTAACTTTAGATAAATTGCAATTGGTGTGCGATAGAATCCTCGCCTTTTTATGATTGAAGCTATTTGTTTGACTGTATAGATTTCAGCTTTCGCCTCAATAATTGCGAGTTCTTCATCAGTCCATTTGATACTCATAATCTCACCTCCCCTATTGATGCAGAGATAGAATTGGTGTCTGCCCGTCCTTGTACAATTTGAGCGCTGATTGATTCAAAGTCCACCTGAAAAATATTCATATCTGTGGACATTGCCCCACTGTTGTAGCGGTCTACGATGTGCTGCTTAATTGCGGATTGACTCAGCCCATCAGGGATATCGATGTGCGCTTCGCTGGTAATTTTTTCTACTACTGTGACAATGACTTTCATGGCTTTTATTCCCATCTGATTAATTCAGGATTCAGAAATAAAACTTCTTCTGAACCCTGACTTGTGATTTACACCGCTCCGGCTTTTGAAGCTTGCAACTGTTGCATCCATCCGTTGATTGCCGTTAATTCATCAGCACCCTTAGCAACAGCATCAACAACCTGATAAAGCTTTTGGCGAAATTGGTTTCAATACCAGTCCTGATAATATAAAGTTCATCAGCACTTATGACAATATCCAATTTCAGGTTGTCTTTACCTTGGAATTCTTTAGTGGTCAATCGCAGTTCTGATAAGTACCCAGTTAAAGCTTTTTTGGGAACAGGGATGGTTTTATCCCTGTCAATATCGTAGTTATACCACAGGTAAGATTCTCCACCTAGCTCGGCATTTTTGACATATAAATAGATGGGTTCTGGAGGGTTGCATAAACCTAGTTTGATTTCAGTAACCATGTTCACCTCGGTTAAAGTTTCATTGATTAGTGTTTCGTGTGCAATAATGGGAATTCTGTAGCGGAAGAGAAACTTCCGTGCGTTCAGCTAAAGTAATGGCATTCCTTTAGCTGAACGCTTTTGTACTATTTAGAAGGTTCGGGGTTACGCTCTAGCTCCCATTGCAGATAGGTGAGTGCAGTGCTAGCATCGGCAATGTTTAAATCTGGCTGATACCCTACTTGCAAGAGTTGTTTGTAGTCTGGGTGCGTAGCAATTTCGGCTATCAGGGTTTGGGCTTGTTCAACTAATTGGTGGAGATGTGGGTTAGACATTTCGATGCCCAGTCGTGAACATAAATCCTCTGCCTTTACACCGAAGGTTCCTGGCTCAATCTCCGTCGCTAACTCTTCAAGCAGAGATTGGAAATTTGGGTGTTCATCGTTAATTTCAATCTCAAATAAATCTGCGCTCTTTGTAACGACAGTTGCCCAATTGGGTAAAGTCTGTGTAATGTTTTTCGCGTAAAGCTTCATGATTTTCTCCTCTGAGATTAATAACTTAAAAATCCTCGGCAATCTCCAACAAAAAGCCGCTTCTCGTGTTCTGTACTTGCACCAGTTCTCTATCCAGCAGAGTTTGAATGACTGAATCCGAGAATTGGAATTGCAAACGGTGCAGAGGAACACAGCCACCGCAAAGCTGAAGTAAACGCAGCAAATGATTAGCTCTACGGTCAAAACTGTTGTTAACCGTCTTAGGCATTTGTGAAACCTCCGGTGACTATGGCTAACTGTTGTTGCAGAATTGCTATTTGCTGTTGATGAAAGTCAATCTCTGCGCGTATCTGTGAGAATAATTCTTCAGGGGAGAGCGGCTGAATTTGATTCTCTTGCAAGTACGATGTTTCGTCAGAATTTTTATTAGGCATCAATACATAACGCCATCCTTCATCAAATTGTTCAGCTAATTCTGTACCAGAGGGATAGTAGTAAAGTCCTAGAATCGTGCCTTGTTCTGTACGTTGATCCAAAGCAAAGCGAGGGTAGCCCCAGTGTTGGGGGATTGAGATCGTAGGTTGCATTGATTTAATGGGGATTGGTGAATAAATAATTAGGGAAAGGGGGAAAGGGCAAAGGGGAAGGGAATGAAGAAATTTACCTTTCCCCCTTACCCTTTAACCTTTTCCCAGGCGAAGCCCAAGACTTACACCGTGACTAACTCCGCTCTCTCCAGCAGTCGTTGCAATCTATCGCCAGTTAGCTGTTCTAACGGTTGGTCTAAAAAATATTCATCAAAAATGGATTTACCATCAGTAGACACGTCCACCATCGACAATGAGCGCACAGCATCAAGCACAGAGTTAGAATACTGCTGCTGGGCTGAATAACGCCTCTTCACCCACCAGTTACCGTCAGTGCATCCGACTTGCCCCAGTTTCACGCCGTTGTTGTTGTAAATCCCATCGTCGAGGATTTCAAACCCGTAATTCTGGCACTCGTTGAAGATATGCGCCATGATTTGGTTTTCGGTCGAAGAGGAAAGCATGGGGGCAGAGGCGCAGAGGGGCAGAGGAGAAAGTTGTTGTAAGTTTTTCCCCTCTGCACCCCTGCTCCCCTGCACCTCTGCTTCTTCTTGCACAGGTAATGAGCCGTCTTTATGGTGAGTGCAGATGAAGCGATCGCAACGCATTAGAGTGTTGGCACGAAATACTTCTTTGTCGTTGACTACTACTACCCAGCGTTGCGTTAAATGGTTGTCGTCATGGCTGATGCTGGCTACCAGTTTGTCATCAGCGTAATATTCGTGATGGTCAAAAGAGATTTCGACTATTGTGAGGAGTTCGGGAGCTACAACTTGGGCTTGGTCGATGATGTAGCTGTCGAGTTCGGCTTGAGCAAGGGCTTGGTTGTCAACTTTCTGAAGCTTGGTGGATTGGTGGGTGATGATTGCGTTTATCCAGGTTTGGGCCGCTCTTTTGTCCCCGGTGGGTGTTACGCCACGTTCAGCTGCGATTCTTTTGAGACGGGGGACGGTGTAACGAGAGAGGGCTTGCTGTGTGTAGGTTGGATGGGTCATAATAGAAACTCCTGTAAAAAGGTCAAAGGGTGATCGCAGAGCCTACGAAACTTGAGCGGTCGCCTTTTGTTTTGTATGTTTCTATTTTACCGTTACCAACGGACAAAGGTCAAGCAACAACAGTAATTATTTTGGCAGTATCGAAAAAATCGGTAATATCGGCATTCAGTGCTTCACATAAAACGTTAACAACCTCTACTGAAACAGTAATTGTTCCACTTTTAAGGCGGGTAGCATAATAGTCAGGCTGCTCTAACTGCTGAATATATTGATGTGCAACCTTTAGTCCAAGGTCAGTAGTTTTTTGCTCAAGCTGACGACGGGGGATATTTCCGCGTAATTCTGTTAATTTTTTGGCTTGTTTATTACCCCATTTAAATGTAGCAATATGTTCAATATCTATCATCGTAGTAATTTTTTTACCGTTGCTACTTGCCAGCATAACATTTTAGGTTTATTGTTGTAAGCAGTAATAAAGTACCTTACAGGGAGGTGGCATAACCGTTCATGTCATCAACTTTGTATCACTATGCAACAACTCAGGACAGCGAGCGTCTTGGCTAGTTAAGGAAAGTTGCTCTAAGTTGAGTCATAGAAGTAAAAATCAAGGAGGCGATCGCTTCTCTAAGAAGATTGGGCTGTGGGGATGAACGATAATATCAGATGACCCAAAAGACAAAACATCGTAATGTATGGCTTTTGATATATGCTGCTAGTTCATCAGTCAAAGGTATTTCTTCCTCTAAAGCCCCATGATTTCAGGGAAACAGGATTTTTACACCAAAATTAAAAAATGACAAACCCACAAGTGTTACAAACAGCAATCAATGGTGCAGCTAACGCCCAAACGAAACTGCATCAAGTCATTCACGAACTGCGGCACGGGTCTGGTTGCTGAAGCGAAACAACTGGTAGCGCGGCAGATTACGGTGTTGGCAAACGCGCGGATGGTGCTGTAGTTTCACAAAATTAGGATTTAAGCATCCTAAAGAGGAGTTGCATATTGAGATAGTAAAAGACATCTCCGAAAACGATCAAAGCCTTTATGTAGCTAGGCTGTAGTCTATAAATGTAA
>NZ_JBDNJQ010000232.1:0-9451 GCF_051172895.1 Nostoc sp. CALU 1950
ACTTTTTAGGGGCGCACAGCTAGCTGTGCGCCCCTAGAACCAAAAGAGGGTATGAAATAAATTAGCCAGGAGTTAGATTTCTGGGTCAACCAAGCGGGTAGTGGGACGACTCTGATATAAATCTTGAACGACTTGAACCGCAGAAACTATAGCTACAAGGGCAATGACTGCAACAGGTAACAAACCTCTGCCAAAAATAGCGATCGCTAGCAGCACAACTGCACCCCCAAGTCTATACTGGGAACGAATTTTGCAATAACGGATCACTCCAAATCTGTGAAGAATACTGACAGCTAGAGAGCATAATGCTACGGAACCACACATGAGCCATCGCTGAGAATCGGGTAGTGCTAAAGCTGGCTTACTCAACAAGATTTGTTCTACACCGACTCCAGCAGCAGCAATCCCAATCACTAGCGGTAAATGGGTGTAGAGCCAGAGATTGACAACACCAACTTTTCCATGTGTCCGCGCTATCTCAATAGGTTTACCACCCAGGTTATCAAAATATACCCACCACCAGCTAAAGGCGATAATTAGACCGAATATAGCAGAAATCGCGGTTAAAACATCCCATTTTTGCTCAGAAACACCATTGACCACTGCAATGATTGCTTCACCCAAAACAATAATGGTAAATAGCCCGAAACGTTCTGGTAAATGAGAGGCGTGGGGGAGTAAACCGATCTGAAACTTACGTCCTGTTAACGGTGTCGCAAAGTCAATAATGATTCCCAGTGTCCAAAATCCGAATCGCCAAGGAATGGGTACTAATGCTGATATTAACCAAAAGAAGGCTGCGATCGCAAAACCAATAGCGTAGCGAGTGGTCAAAGGACGCGCTGAAGAGATATATCTTCCAGCACGAACGTATTCGATTACCAGCACAACTCGACCGAGAGCATAGGAAATGGCAAAACCGGGGGAACTCTCACTCAAACCGTGGTGGATATTAATAGCCATTGCTGCTGCTGTCAGCATTTGTATACCAATCAGCAGCCGATGTCCCACATCATCGCTATCAAAGCGATTGGCATAGAATGTAGTGCCAATCCATGACCACCAAACTGGTATAAATAGAACTATAAACCCAAACCATCCTGATAAAGAGATATCCTCGTTGAGATTGTGGGCCAGTTGAGAAACTGCAACTACAAAAACCAAATCATAAAAAAGTTCTAGCCAAGTAGCGTGTCGTTCTTCTTCGGTGTCTTCACCAATACGTAATCTTGGCGGTTGGAGAAAATTTGCCATAGTGCTAATTGCGAATCGCTAATTGTTTTTTACCATTAGCCGTCATTTATTAGCGAGGGCGTAGAACTCTAGAGTACAAAAGCGGGCGATGGGACTCGAACCCACGACGTTCACCATGGGAAGGTGACATTCTACCACTGAATTACACCCGCGAATTGCTGTCATCAAACTTGCAGCCAAAATGAATCCTACCACTATTTACAGATGTTTTCAATTGCCTAGAAAATGCACTGTTTTAACAACTGCTGATGCACAAATCCTGTGGTTGTTCAAATTGGGAAATCTTTTTAGCTAGTTAATGACGACACTTACTACCATATTTAACTAAAGAACAATGTTCTCACCTCGCTCGGTAAAGCGAACCTCTTTAATATTCCATTGGGAATTACTCGTTAGGGTTTTGCGGAGACTGCCAAACAGTGCAAACTGTTCACAACTAGAAAGAGAAGCTATTTGCCGCTTTGAATCAGGAGATATTCGCAAATCAACTGTAGCAATGCCATTTTTGATGTTGACACGATATCCAGACAAGCTAAAGTCGCTTGTATCTCGTTTTTCTAAGATTTTACTCACTACATTTGTCACTGGTTCTTCGGCTGGTACTGAAACTTTTTCTGAAATAAATTCTTGACATTGAGTATCGCTGGTGTACAGTGTGACGTTGGTAGTTTTACTAGTGACAGCCTTAGGTGCTGATGAAGAAGGCGTATTTTCCTTAGGAGATTCTTGATTAGGAGATTTTTCTCTCAACTGAGCTACGCTAGGAATTTGGCTGGGAGTCGGAGCTGATGCGTTATTTGTCGGTGTTGTGGTGGGGGATGGTGTTTCGCTGCCAATATTACGAGGAGTGGGATTAGAACTACAACTGCTGAGGCTGACAAGCATTGTCACAAAAATAAGGGGTAAAAAATATCTCTTGGCTGTGGTCATAAATTTTGCTTATAGAATGATGTTGCTGCTATCAATTTCAGTGTCGCTGGTATCAATTCCGCATAAATTTGTGAATCTTGAGCCAGTCTATAAAGTGTCAACCCAAAATCTGTTAAAGTCGAGGGTTATACTATACACCGAAATTACAACATCTGCTATTCAAGGAGCAATGTTCTGACAACAAGCCACTCTGCGTCTACGCCCATCCCAAAAAGCTTGACCAAAACAAACAAGGGTGAGGCAAACGAAGATATACCGACCCTTGATTTAATCAATGTGGTCTATTTATCTGAAAATAGCTGTAGGTTTGAGCAGATTACGCACACTCTGCTGCACATCTTCTTGTTTAACTAAAGACTCGCCAAGTATAACGGCATGTGTACCAGCTTGAGCGACAAGGGATAAATCAGTAGGTGTATATAAGCCAGACTCACTGACGACGATAATGCCCAGACTTTGTAGTTGCGATCGCCTAGCCGTCAGTAGTTGCCCAGTTGTGCCAATATTGACGCTAAAATTTTCGAGACTTTGGTTGTTGATTCCAATTAAGCGCACATCATCAAGTTTTAGCACCCGATCTAGTTCTGCTAAATTATGGACTTCTACCAAAGCATTCATTCCCAAATAGTGAATCACTCGTAAAAAGTTTTGCAGTTCCTTATCTGAGAGAATTGCAGCAATCAGTAACACTGCATCTGCGCCTGCTGCTCGTGCTAAATAAATTTGGCAGGGGTCTAAAATGAACTCTTTGCACAGTAGAGGCAATCCTACCCGGTAGCGGATGGTGCGTAAACTCTCAAAGCTGCCATGAAAGAACTTCTGATCGGTGAAGACAGAGATACAAGTTGCACCACCACGCTCATAAGCTTTAGCGATCGCTACTGCGTCAAAGTCTGCTTTAATAATTCCGTCTATTAAAGATGCTTTCTTTACCTCTGCAATGATGCAAGGTCGGTAATGACTCTGTTGCAAAGCGGAGAGAAAATCTCGGACGGTTGGTGCAGCAGTTAACTGACGTTGTAAAGAAGCCAAAGACATCTCTTGCTGGATTTGTGCAACTTCATGCTTTTTCTGCCATACAATCTCTTTAAGAGTGGGTTGCAAATGAGTATTAGGAGTAGTAACTGGGTAAGTCATATACTAAGGATGGGGTGACCAAAAAAGTATGGATTATAAAATTTCAAGCTACCCTACAGACATTCCTTTCAATAGGCCTATATGGAAACGCCTTTAACAAATAGGAAGCCGTAAATAACGGGATGTTTAAAGCTTTAAACCTTCATCCTTTCCTAATGGAATTTTGTAATCAATTTCTTTTAAATAGCCTCAATCGCTGACATTGATTTATACCTATTTTCAGAGATTAAGCCAGGTTGATTTTAGGTTTAACCCTTCTACATGCTCACTATCAATTTGGTTTGGTTTTGAACTTTCAACCAAGCAGTTATTTTTGAGTAGTCGAATGTATGTGCGGTAGGGTATGTAATCTATGGGATTGTAACCAGCAAACCGTAAGATTAAAACACATGCCCAGGAATATTTGCCAGCAATAATCGCTTTGAGGATTTGCTCAATTTGTTCATTATTGATTTTTCTACCCATTTGTGTTGGATAACCAGTGATGTTTTGAGTCATAACATGTGCTCTTTTGTGTAAATTAAAACTGGTTTGTATCTGACAGGGTTTCCCTAGTTTGCTAAATTGGATCTATTAAAAACAAGATTGTGATTAGTAAACTTAGATAAAGTTAAGAACTATTGTAAATTCATATTAAAAGTAGGGGCGGGTCTAACCAGCATCAAAAATATCTTGTTAAACCCGCTCTTACAAATGAACCGTATTGCAGAAGCAGCTTCTTCGTTAAGCTTACTCAATCTTTGGCAAAGGAGTATATGAACGATTTTTTGATAGATATGTCTATTTTTTCGCTTTTGAAATCTTATTTATTTTCATTAGTGTAAAACCAACTTGAACTTTGGAAAAAGAACATTGGTAATGAAACGTGCTTTATTGGATATTTCCTGTGGTGTGCTCCAATTAGACCTTTCACAAGGTAAAAATACCCATAATTCCACACAAAATGTATTAATTAATACAAAATCACTTAATATTTCCTATTCCTTTTGGAATATTTATAAGCCATGTGCATATAATTAATCAAAAAAATGTATTCCTTGTGACAGATGACAAGCTGTATTATGATGTTGTTAGATGCCTAAGAGAGCAAATTTAAGAGCAGTTACATTGATGAACACTAATTTACTTATTAAATCTATAACTCTTAGGAAAATGCATCTAAATTAGAATTGACAAAATAATTTTATTGTGTGATAAAAATTTTACTTATGGATTTTATCTTTATGTCCTAATAGTTGCAAATGATTAGCTAGAAACAAAATTAGTATGGACTTTTGCATTATTTATTACGTTTTGGCACAGAACTTTGAGAAATGGTCATACAGATATGCCAAATATTCCTCGGAGCTAAACATGTCTCAAAAGTGTATAAGGCTGATCGCTGAGTTGAAATCAGTTATGTATACTGCTATGCATAAGTCAAAGTCGTTAACCACTAAGTATTGCTGTTATATCTAGTTAAAAAATTAAGAAAGTGTATCTTTTAATATTATGGTTATTGACTATATTAAATATTTAAATTTTATTAATTATTATAATAGTTTTTGAAATGACAATAATTAATAATTTTATATCAATGTAGTCCAACAATATATTTATTATAGGCAGTAATTTTCGTACTCCGTTTTTCCAGATAAATGCGATAAAAAATATTTATATATCATCTATGCTTAACTACTTACCAATAATTTCTTTATATTATCAATATAAAAAAATTCACCTTTTATTGCTAAAATTATATTTAAAATCATAAATAATTTCTGTTTCTTTTTAATTCAAATTATTTAGAACTAGCCAAGAGTGCCATCAGAATTTTAGGAAGTTGTGATTAGCAACTTATTAACGGCTATAGTGCCGACTTATTTACCCGAGTGACTAGAGATATCGATTCTGGTGACTATTAAGTTAGTTCAATCTAACTCTCAACTGATGCTACAGCCAGAAGTTGAGTTGAGAATTTGCCATAGGTTTTTTACAGAGCACTCGGCACAAAAGTTGATCATCATTCCCTGCCACAAAAATCCTAGTGATGGAAAAATGATACACGAATCGTCGAAAAAAATTCTCGTAATTGAAGATGATGCTATTGCCCGCAATCTCTTCTTAGAGGTTCTTGAAGCTCAAGGTTTTGACACCATAGGTGCTGAAGATGGATTAGCTGGTATTGAGCAAGCACAAAAGCATTTACCCGACTTGGTTATTTGCGATATTCAAATGCCAGATATGGACGGTTACAGTGTTTTGACTACGCTCCGTCAAGATCCTGACACCGCAATTATTCCTTTTATTTTTTTAACTGGTAGTAATACACAAACAGATGTTCGCAAAGGTATGGAGTTGGGTGCAGATGATTATCTTACTAAACCCTCTACTATAGAGGATTTGCTCAGAGCGATCGCTGTTAGATTCGAAAAGCAAGCTTTATTAAGGTACTGGTACGCTACTAACTCTTATCAAGTCGCCCAACCAATACCTGCATCGTTTAACTCTGAGTCCATTTTTCCATCTGTTCCCCAACTACAAGCAGTTTTCGACTTTATTGAAGCTAATTATCGCCAAGGAATTACTTTATCTGATGTGGCTCTTGCGGTTGGTTATTCGCCTGCTTATTTGACTAACCGAGTAGCAAAACAAACAGGGGAAACTGTGAACGGTTGGATTGTCAAGCGTCGGATGGCAGCAGCACGTCCTTTACTCAAGAATACTAATAAGACAATCGACCAGATTGCTATTGCACTAGGCTATCAAAATACCTGTCATTTTTCTCGGCAATTTCGTCAACACCACGGGCTTTCTCCCAAAACTTGGAGAAAACAGCAACAAGTTCTTCAGCCTTCTAAAAGTGCGACATTACAATTCATCAAAAATCGTGGTGCGTTAGAAAAACTTGTGCCTTTAGGTTGCTGATTAAAAGCAAATTACTAGTTTTCACTACTTTTTTGCTTAGTCAATTGCTGCACTAATAATTGCACTCCCAAAGCCAACAATCCAATTGCTACTATACCAAATATACCGCTTCCTAAAGCAACTACACCAACAACCAAAGTCCGAACAGCAGAAGAAATCTTCAGCACCAATGGATTAATTGAATGGATCGGTTTATTAGCAAAATTAGTAGCGATCGCAATCATCAGAGAATACGCTGCAAATCCCATTCCTCCCGAAACCACAGCCCCAGTAAAACAGCGTAATGGACTAGTTGGTATCTCTTCTTTAGTATCTGTTTGTGGTGTTAAATTATTGTCATTCATGAAATTTTAGATTGTAGACTTTGGATTGGAGCATTAGGAATAATTCTTGTCCTCAGCTAATTGTCATTCAAATTGCATCTTTGCGTCTTTCTATCGATTTAAACTATGCAACTTAAAAGCTTATCAGCTTATTTCTTCTGCTCCATTAACGATAAACATTTATTTAAACTGAAGATGCCACCTGAATACCGTGTGTAATTGTCTGAGTCACAAACAATTCTAAGTCTTCATCAAGAATTGCTTCCCTCACTTGCCGCTTCACTTGTTCTGCCTGCTGTTGAGACTCAACAATAGCAAATACTGTTGGCCCAGAACCAGACATCATTGTTCCTAAAACACCTTCTTGATTTGCAAACACTTCTCGCAACTGCAAGACTTGGGGATAGGCTGGCAATACCACGCGCTCTAAATCATTGTGCAGTTTTTGGGCAATTTCTTCCGCATCTTTATCCAGGATAGCTTTTACTATTGCTCCTGAATGAACAGCGTTAGCACGGGCTGCCAAGTTGTCGCTATCTCTAATATAAGAGTGACCAAACTGCTGTCGATAGGTTTTGTACGCCCAAGCGGTGGAAACTTCCAGGCTGCGGTATTTTGCCAACACTATATGTATACTATCCAAATTTGGTAGAGGAGAAAGTTGCTCACCTCTACCTGTTGCGATCGCAGTTCCACCAGCCACACAAAACGGTACATCTGAACCAAGTGTGCTTCCCAACTCCTCTAATTCTGACTGAGTTAATCCCAATTTCCAGAGTAAATCTATCCCCACCAACACAGCTGCTGCATTCGTCGAACCCCCAGCCAACCCAGCTGCGACAGGAATCTGCTTATTGATGGCAATCTCCACGCCTCCATATTTAGCAAAGGCTTCGGGAAATTGCCTTGCCATTAATTCTGCTGCACGATACGCCAGATTGCTTTTATCTGTCGGTACTTGTGGGTGGTTGCAGTGAACACGGATATTGTCAGTACTAATAGAACGCACATCAATTTGGTCTGCAAGTCCGATACTCTGAAGTATCATGGCTAACTCGTGATAGCCATCGGTGCGATTACCAATGATTTCCAGATACAAGTTAATTTTAGCAGGGGCAATTAGACTGTAGGAATGCATTTTCTGAGAATGGGGAATGGAGAATGGGCAATGGGGAATGGAGAATGGGGAATGGGAAAAAATCTGCCTTGTTCCCTACTCCCTACTCCCCACTCCCAATTCATTTGCTAGAATTACCCATTGCTGAACGCTGAGGTCTTCGGCTCTGGCTTGGGGATTTATTTTTAATTGTTCCAGTAAGTGGCTCAAGCGATCGCGTTCTATCACAGATTGCAAATTATTTCGTAACATTTTGCGCTTGGCACCAAACCCCAACTTTAAGAAATTCTCTAATTGTCGGGGATTAAGCGCAGGTATTTCTATTTTTCGGGGGCGTAATCGCACCACTGCTGAATCAACTTTTGGCGGTGGATGGAATGCGGCTGCTGGAACTGTGCAGATTAACTCACACTCAGCCAAATACTGTACCCGCACACTCAACGCCCCAAAGGCTTTTGAGCCTGATTTAGCATACAACCTTTCTGCTACTTCTTTTTGTACCAGCAATACTATAGAGTCAAATGGTTCGGGGTTAGGGTTAGCGATCGTACCCAGTAGTTTCTCAATGATTGGCCCTGTAATATTGTAGGGAATATTGGCTACTACCTTATTTGGCTTTTGAAAATTGGGAAAGGCTGCCAGATAAGATGGTAAATCTAGAGTGAGAAAATCGCCTTGTAGTAGTAAAAAATTTTCAGTCTTACCAAGCTGCTTGGACAACAGTTGGCATAAGTCACGGTCTATTTCAACTGCAACCAGAGATTGCACTAAGCGTAATAAACGGCGAGTCAGGATGCCAGTTCCAGGCCCAATTTCCAGGACGCGATCACCTTTGACGGAGCGATCGCTTTCTGTACACTCTGCTGCTTGAATAATTGCGTCAAGCGCCTTTTCACTTTTGAGCCAATGTTGAGCAAAGACCTTACGCGGTCGGATCATCTGTATTTCTTGCCTAGTCTAGTTTTTAGCTTTTTATCAAAAACTCATTATAAATTTTGAAGCCCCTTTACAGCGCTAGACTCACTGTAACGTCGATCTTCTACTCCAAACGCTCCGCGATCATAGTAATGGCGATCGCGTAAATGCCGATACAAGCGTTACCTGTAGGATGGGAGTCTTAAATCGCAAGCTCCGCAACAATTATGCTCTTATATGACTCATATTTGATTTTTGAACAAAACTCAGTACACCTTTATTCTTTCTTCCCAGTCCCCAATCCCCAGTCCCTTACCTCTAAGAGTGATTCAGAAATCAAATCGGATTACTATATATAGTTAGTTTAGGCGTAGGGATTCAGGATAAATCCCTCCAGAAAGATTTCCTCCTGCCTTTTTCCATAATCATTAATCATTCAACCTGCATCAGATCCCATTTAGAGACAAGCAACGTGCATTATTTACACAGCCAGGTTTAGCCATTTCCTTCTCGCCTCCCTCCCGCCGCTTAAGCCATTCTCCTGAAAGTAATACCAGTCAAGCGATTTGACCATTTAGAAAAAAAAATAAATTTACCCCTTGACAAACTAGGGGATGAATAGTTACTCTAGTTAAGTCGGAAGGCGAAAGACGCCAACGACCGCTGAACCTGAAAAACATAATACTTTGAAAGCTTAAGAAAAAACCAATCCTCGTCAAAAGATTTTGTTTTTGGGATTTCCCAAAAAGACAATCAAAATTATAGATAGGATTCCGGAAAATATTTTTTTCGGAGCCACAAACTCGAAACACAACAAAACGGAGAGTTTGATCCTGGCTCAGGATGAACGCTGGCGGTATGCTTAACA
>NZ_JBDNJQ010000233.1:0-9282 GCF_051172895.1 Nostoc sp. CALU 1950
TGCGGGAACAGCGATCGCGTGATCAAACGTAATTACGGGTTCCGTTGGGGCAGTGCATTCCAAGTTCCCTTCATCAGGGAGAACAGCGATAGTGGGGTTGCTGTGTAATTCTGCGGGAACAGCGATCGCGTGATCAAACGTAATTACGGGTTCCGTTGGGGCAGTGTATTCTAAGTTCCCTTCATCAGGGAGAACAATGGTAGTGGGGTTGCTGTGTAGTTCTGCGGGGACAGCGATCGCGTGATCAAACGTAGTTAAGGTTTCTGCTGGGGCAGTGTATTCTAAGTTCTCTTCTGGCAGAACAATGGTAGTGGGGTTGCTGTATTTAGTAATTGCCAGTTCTGTGGAAACAGCGATCGCGTGATCAAACGTAATTACGGGTTCTGCTGGAGCAGTGTATTCTAAGTTTTCAGAAATAGTATTTGGGTGAGCAAGTGAATTTGATTCTACATTCTTTCTCTGCTCCTCTCCCACCTGTGACAAGACTTGTAGTTGGACTTTGTATTGCCAAGATTTACCGAGCAGTTCCGACATCAAATCGCCGGAACAGCGCAACTCCCAAACTCCCGCCTGGAAGTAGGTAAAAGGAATTACCGCCATTAAGCCTTCTGAGTTAGTGCGACGCGATCGCTTGAAAATTCGCCGCGTTGGTTGAACTTCCTCAGTTGAAGAGTGAGTTACCCGAACTTCCACGTCTGTATTAGGAAGGTTAGAACGAGCTAAAACTCTATACTGTCCTTCCAAAATTTCCAAATTTGGCGATTCTAGGATATGCCACGAGCGTGCGCCTTGTTTCTGTATCAGAAATTGCCAGTGTTCCATTGTAAGTGATGCCCAGACCGACGAGCCGCTGAGTAATATTGTGTATTAACTTGCTTGCAAGTTTACCTCAGTATTTTGGAAATGCCCCACTTAAATGGCTATCAGATTAACTCAGTTTTACTTACTTGACTTCTCTTGCTTTAACTAGCCACGTTAAGGTTACTTCAAGAGGTCGCCTTATTGCTTGTGCGTAAAGCTTTTGTTGTTTTCTGAATATTAAGTTTGATACTCTCCAGTGCTCAATTACCAGGGATACAAGAGATAGTATTAGCTATCTCTGCTCAACTTAGCACCAATACCTTAGTATCATTTTTTACTAAATATTCAATTTGCCATAGACACAACATACAATAAATTAAAATTCACTTGACAATTTTTATTAAATTGTGATTACCCACATTTTTGCTACAAAGAGGTAGGATGTGGCTCTGAAGTGTCCTCTGCGATCGCCCAGGCTGGGCGCAAAGCACCATCGTAAATCACAACACTTAACCCTAGATATATCTATGGGGTCAATCCAAAATCCAAAATCTAAAATCCAAAATTGTTTGACAATGAGGATTTACAGGAGGGATTCGATGCTAGTCATTTTAATGGACGATCAAATCCTTGCCCCTGGGCAAGTTTGCCAGTCTTGTTTACTCGCTGACGGGAGGGGTCAACCTCGTTGGCGTGAGGGTCAACTGCGCTGTGGTCAAGCCATTCACAAACTTACTCAACAGCAGCCAGACCAGTATGAGTGCATGATGGGCTTTCGCATCGCCCATATAGAATAGTTGAATTTATCAGCAAGACCAAGCAACTGCGTTATCCTAAGCTCAAGTAACTATTGAAATTTAACCACAGGAGAACGCATAATGTCTTGGCGCGGGTCTACAACGGTTTCAGATCGGATTTTTGCTTCCTTGCCTTATTTGCTTCCTCTAGTTGAAGTTTTTGTATTTGGTAGATATTTGCTCTCAGAATTTCCACCACTACAACTGCTGTTTTTGCCGCTCGTGCCATTGTTAAATATTTACTACGGCGTGCGTTATGCAGGAATGATTATTTTCTTTGCTTTATTTTTGCTGGTAGTGAGAAACGAAAAAATTAGTCACTTTATTCGTTTCAACACCATGCAAGCAATCCTTTTGGACATCATTATCTTTTTGTTTAGCATCCTTACTGATGTGGTGGGGCTAGTTCCCGTTGGTGGTTTTGCAATCCAAACCCTATCCACAACCATTTTTATTGGCATAGTGGGAGCAGTTGCATATTCAGTCATCCAGTCTGTGAGCGGACGTTATGCGGAAATCCCGGCGATTTCCGATGCAGTGTATATGCAAGTACGTTAGAAGTTAACGAGCCACTACGGTGTTTTCCAGGCGACCAATACCTTCAATTTCTACGCGGACGCGATCGCCTGGATGCAATGCGCTTACACCCTCCGGCGTACCTGTAAGCACCAAATCACCAGGTAGTAGCGTCATCACCTGACTGATATAGGAAACTAAAACATCGGGCGAAAACACCATCTGATCGATACAGGCACATTGGACTGGGTTAGCGTCGTCGTTCACAAAAGTCTGCAATCTCGCTCCTGGATTTAATTCCCGCACAATCCAAGGGCCCAAGGGACAGAAAGTATCAAAACCTTTAGCTCGCGTCCATTGACCATCCCGTTTTTGTAAATCCCGCGCTGTTACATCATTGGCAATGGTGTAGCCCCAAATTTTAGTTTGGGCTACTTCTGGTGTGCATTCAAAGGCGTAATCGCCAATCACTAGTGCTAACTCTCCTTCGTAATCAACTCTTTGTGATTGTGGAGGATACTTAATTTCCCTTTCAGATGGAATAATCGACGTGGGTGGCTTGAGAAAGATTAGTGGCTCAGAAGGTACTGAAGTTCCCATTTCGGCTGCATGTTCTGCATAATTCTTACCCACCGCTACAATTTTTGAGGGAGCACAAGGAGCCAGAATTTGGTAATTTTCTGGTGTCAAAGTCAAATCAGTGGGTTGTCCTTGTAACCAGGGCGGAGCATCTAGCACCTGGACATTAAGGGATAGTTGGAGTATCCCATAATAAATCTGTCCTTCTTGATTTTGAATTCGCACATAGCGCTGCGCCATAACCTTGACGAATATCCTTTTATTTGATTTTTTGTTGCTGTGATCGGGTAGCAATCATCAGTTAGCTTTTTAGCGAACCGATTGAGTCTTGAGCATGAAAGCGATCGCTATAGATGCTCATAGGGTAAAGATACCCGTTGGCAAAGCTAATAGCTTGATCAATCTTGGTAAAGAAATATCGGGGTTGCTTCCCGACCTAGTTTTCATTGGGGACATCCCAAAAATCCAAACTCCGGCGATTTGGCTAATGATTCAAATTGAAAACTGGTAAGATTATAATTCCTTGTTGCTTCAGATGTTGATTAATACTGGCATTTTTAATTAAAACCAGGTATAAATTAACATCAGCAGCCACTTTTGTCCATGAGGAATCGGAAAAATATGACTACAAGTTACGAAACAATGTACATTCTTCGTCCTGATCTGGGAGAAGAACAGGTAGAGCAAGCAATTACTAAATATCAGAATTTGCTTCGCGATCAAGGCGCCGAGGATATCCAAATTCAAAATCGTGGTAAGCGTCGCCTCGCTTATGAAATCAAAAAACACCGTGATGGCATCTACATCCAGTTAAACTACGGTGCGCCTGCAACTGCGATCGCCCCCTTTGAACGCGCCATGCGCTTGAGTGAAGAAGTGATTCGCTATTTGACCGTTAAGCAGGAAATCGCCGAAGAAAAACCTCCTAAAGAGGAAAAAGAAAAGCCAACTAAAGTAGCTGCAACAGTCTAAGGGAACAGGGAGCAGGGGGAGCAGAGGAGCAGAGGGGAAATAACCAATGCCCAATGCCCAATGCCCAATGCCCCATGCCCAATCCCCAATCCCATTCAATAAAATTTTGTCTTTTTCTTTTCTCGTGACTTGTTTGGGAATGCTAAATTAACAAATACTTGCCAAAGGTAGTACTCCCGCAGTTATACCTAAGAGTGGACAAGATTCTGAATGGGAGCTTTAAGCTACTGTGATCCAATCTGATACACCCAATATTCAAGTTCTCTCTACGGAAGTATCGCAGCTACGCCAAGAGTTGCAGCTTCGCGATCAATTAGTACAACAACTATCTCAAGAACTCTTCCGGCTGGTAAAAGGTAATACTAGTTTTATGCCCCAGCAGCCGGAGCTTGAGCGAGATCTCACCCAGTTACACGCTTTACAAGAACAACTCCAGGCTGTAGAGCAGCAGGTGGCGTTCTACCAAGAGCAAATTACAACTCGTGACTCCGAAATTTACCAATTGCGACAGTCAGTCCAAGAACTCACTGATCGCACTCGGATGTTGGAGCAAGTCGTGCAAGAGTTGCCTCAAATTTACCGTCGGAAGTTTGAGGAGCGGATGACGCCAGTGAGAGAAAAGGTAGCAATGCTACAACGGGAAAACCGCCAACTACAAGCAGAACTGCAAAGTGTGAGTTACCGTTTAGCTCTCAAAACTCGTAATGCTAGTCACAGCGGCATTGATTTACCAAATTTTCCTCGCCCAGCATCAGAACAAGCGAATATTTCAACTCCCCAGAATGCCTAAAATTACCATTATGGTGGAATCTTAAGAGGTAAGAAATTGGCGCGGCAAAGTATCTTGGAGACATCCAAGTAGCACATCAAGGCAAAAATAAATATAGAGTTAGAAATAACGCAAAATCTGATATTTTAGCCTTTCTTACCTCCTGCTTCCTTACACTAGTTAGGTCGGATATATAACAGTTAGCTCGAATTGACTTCTCCCACGGCTAAAAGTCAATGGGATTATTTATACCCAGAGCGGTGCAGGCTGATTTAAACAGCCTATACCAACTTGTCATTAAGTACTTGTGCTTACTTACTTTTCTAGACAAAAAAGAAAATCAGCCTGCTAGCACCAGACTGTTATCTTGAGAAAATGTGAAAAAGTGCAAATATTGCTTGACTATGCCATCCTTCTATAGGTAGATTTATTATCTAACCTGCTAGCACCAGACTGTTATCTTTGACAGTAGTAAAAATATCTTCGTAAGCGTGAAAAATTTCAAACACTGTATCTAGTTGGGTAAGTTCCAAAATTAACCGTACAGGAGCTTGCACGTTGCATAGAACCAAGCGGCAACCACTCTGACGTGCAGCTTTTAAACCTTTAACTAAAGGCACTAACCCAGAACTGTCCATGAAATTGACTTCTGCTAGGTCGATAACCCAGAGCTGATGAGCTTGAGGCACTACTTCAGCCATCTGTTCACTCAGAGCCTTACCGCCTTCCAAATCTATACTTCCCTGGGGTTTAAACAAAATCACTTGAAGTTCTTGTGTGAGAGCCATAAATTTAAGAGGGTAATTGGAACACTTGACAAAAAATTGAAAAAAGACATCAATACGTCTTCTCTTTCAACGGCAAAATGACTGTTTTACCCAGATATTTGGGCAATTTCAGCCATACAGTTGAGAGAAACTATTTCAGTATTCATGCCGTATAATTTGTGATAACTTTCATCAATATAGGCATAAGCGCCTAACAATTTCGGTATCAACCGTATCTTTTACAAGATTTTCACAATCTAAATGGATTTTTATAAACTTTCTATAAATTTTTTATTTTCTTCGTAATAAATATTAACTTGTGGTACTAAATTCCAGAAAATGTATAGTTAAGAGTCAATAGTTAATCGCTACCATAGACTATAAGCTATGGATTATTCAGTATTAAACTAATGACTTAATAACTCTATGTATTGGTTTGATTGACACCCCACCCAAAAACAAGCAAAGATATAGTAAAAGTAAAAATTTGTAAAGACGGCGGTGCGGGATGTCTTTAGAGCTGATTTCACTAGAAAATATCCAGGAAGTCGCCCATAGTTACGGGTATTGGGCAATTTTTTTGGGAATTTTGCTAGAAAATTTAGGCATTCCCCTTCCTGGTGAAACCGTAACCTTAGTGGGCGGGTTTCTAGCCGGCAGCGATGAACTAAATTTCTGGCTGGTTCTCGGTGACGCAATTATGGGTGCTGTCATTGGTGGTACTTGTGGCTATTGGATTGGTAGGGTTAGCGGTTGGCCTTTCCTGGTAAAAGTTGGTAGCATTTTTCGGATTTCGGAAGTGCGATTACTGACTATTAAAGATCAATTTAGTCAAAATGCTGCTAAAGCAGTATTTTTTGGACGTTTTCTGGCATTATTGCGAGTTTTTGCTGCACCACTAGCTGGTATAGCTGAAATGCCCTTTGGAAAATTCTTTTTATACAACTTTTTAGGAGCAGTTGCTTGGGCTAGTTTGATGGTGACATTAGCTTTCTTTGCTGGCAAAATTGTCTCCCTAGAACAATTGGTTGCTTGGGTGGGTCAATTTGCGATCGCAGCTTTACTGATCCTCACTGCTTTAATTGTTGTGCCCCTGTGGCTCGAATCTCGTCAAGTTAAGGGTGCAGCAGAAGAGTAAATAATCGAAGTGGGGAGATGAGGGAGAAAATTTTTCTTTGTCTTCTCATCTCCCTCATCTTCCTAACCTCTAACTTGCTGTGACCAAATGCGAGTTGGTAATCCCCAAACATAGATAAAGCCTTCAGCGGCTTTGTGGTCAAATTGGTCTTCGGCTCCGTAAGTTGCCAAATCGGGAGTATAGAGGGAATTATCGCTCGAACGCCCAACTATTGTAGAGTTGCCCTTGAACAACTTCACTCGCACAGTTCCAGAGACTCGCTCTTGTGTCTTTTGAATAAAGGCATCTAGTGCAACTTTTAGCGGACTGTACCACAAACCGTTATAAACGATTTGGCTGTAAGTTTCTTCAATCCCACGCTTGTAATGGGTGACATCTGCCGTCAAAGTCAAGCTTTCTAAATCCCTATGTGCCTGAATTAGCACCAACATCGCGGGAGATTCGTAGATTTCCCGCGATTTAATACCTACCAGACGGTTTTCAATCATATCAATCCGGCCGATACCGTGATTTCCTACCACCTGATTGAGTTCTTCAATTAGTTCAACTGGCTTTTTAGCTATACCGTTGATGGTTGTGGGAATACCACGTTGGAAACCAATTTCGATGTACTCTGGCTGGTTCGGAGTATCAGCGATCGCTTTGGTCATCTCATAAATTTCTTCTGGTGGCTCAAATGAGGGATCTTCGAGTAAACCAGCTTCAATGCTACGACCGAGTAAATTTTTATCAATACTATAAGGAGAAGATTTTTTGACTGGTGAGGGGATACCAAACTTCTCACCATAAGCGATGGTTTCCTCACGGCTCATTCCCCATTCTCTGGCTGGTGCGAGGATCTTTATGTTGGGGTTGAGCGCGGTTACAGAGACATCAAAACGAACCTGATCGTTTCCTTTACCGGTGCAACCGTGAGCGATCGCATCAGCACCATATTTTTCAGCTGTTTCTACTAATACCTTAGCAATTAGTGGACGGGCAAGAGCAGTTCCGAGAGGATACCGATTTTCATAGAGGGCATTGGCTTGAATCGCTCCAAAGGCGTAATCTTTCACGAAGCTGTCTTTGACATCCGCCACAAGTGATTCACTTGCACCCGATTTCAGAGCTTTTTCTCGAACTGGCTCTAATTCATCTCCCTGACCTAAATCTGCTGCTAGGGTAATCACCTCTTCCACACCCCACTCCTGCTTGAGGTAAGGGATGCAAACGGAAGTATCCACTCCACCAGAATATGCTAGGACAACCTTTTTGGCGCGACCCATTAATTTCTCCACTTAGGACAACAAAGAATGAGTCATTATTATATCTAAACTAATCCATGTATATTTTCTTCATGCAACTAGAATAATAAAAATCCCGACTTCTTAGAAAAGTCGGGAATCTGAGCCTTGCAATTTTCTTGAAGAAGAATTCAGAAGTCAGAATTCAGGAGTCAGAATTCAGGAGTCAGAATTCAGGAGTCAGAATGAATCAGTGGATGAATCCACTATGAAGTTAAAAATACCCAACATAATTCTGGCTCCTGACTCCTGAATTCTGTTTCGATAAATTAAATAAGATTGTGATCGTTTCTAGATAAAACTTTTTTTATATGGCTTTGTATCAGTTTTCACCAGACTAAATAAATATTAAAAATTTACAGGGTGGGATTATCCACCCTGTTTTAGATAGATGCAAATCAACCGCCTAACAGAAGTTGATTCTTGATAATCTGGTTTAAGCTTTTGTGCTTGATGGTTTAGAAGATACTGTTTTTTTACCTAAGAATAAACCCAACCCGAACACAGACAATCCAAGCATCAAACTTGGTTCTGGAACGCTTGTGCTTGTGTAAGTGACAGTCTGAACACCTGCGTCAGTGGAATCATTCAAATTGATAAAACTTTCGCGGAAGACGTTAAAAGTGCCAGGTGTAAAATACAACCCTAACCCCGCTTCGTTCAAAATTGTCCCCGAAAAATCGGTGAAAACTGAGGCTAAAGGATCATCAGCTTCAGTGTATAACTGTCCACCAAAGGTAGCAGAAATCTTTAAACCTTCGGCGATCGTTACTTCTTGATCGTCTGCTGCTGCTTGGTCGAATGAAAAACTGCCTATGAGGGTTTTATCGTCGTTAGAAAAATTATAAGTTAGGGCTGCTGCTTGGGCGGGGATAGCCTCGCCTAACGAAAAAATCAAAGCAGTTCCTACGGTTGCAGCTGCTAACTTCTGGAAGATGGAATCAGTCATTTTTTTCCCTTGATAAAAGAACTGGAGCAAAAATACCGCAATAGTTTTGTGAGACAGAGACGTGTGTTACCACATCTCTGCAACACAGAGCTTTTCAATTAGTGTTTAGTGAAGCGGTGTATTTAATTCACGGAGTTGCGATCGCAGTTTTCATAGCCTGGAAGATATGACTTTGGTCAACTACACCCCGAACACCAGGCACAGTGTAAGTACCAGAGCTATCTGTAATCTGGAAGCCTTGTCCTAGCGATCGCGTTCTTGGATAGTTGTACATTCAACTGTCAAATTTGCACAAAGCATTACCTTATTTAAGCTAAGTGTCCAGATGTGGAGTTTTTCTACTTGCACAACACCAGGAAAAGATTGGAGAGATATTTCCACCTCAACAGGGTCGATTGATTCCGGTGCATACTCCAAAAAAATCTTTAAACTTTCTTGTACTAAAGGGAAAGCACTTAGACCTTTGACATCCTCCCGCCGCTAATCAGGAGTACCTGATATAGCGGGGGATTCCAAGGATTGCTCTTTGGGTTTCCTCTTTCCACGACCCGACTTACTTGAAGGAGTTTCCTCACCCACGCAGAGGTCGATGTCTCCAGAGGCGTTAGTTCCGACGTGACCCGCCGTACTTAATGCTTTTTCTAATATGTTCCGCGCTGCGTTCCAGTCCCTATCTTGAGTATGTCCACAATGAGGACAAATATGAGTTCT
>NZ_JBDNJQ010000234.1:0-9151 GCF_051172895.1 Nostoc sp. CALU 1950
AATGACACTGCACCTATTAGGCTATGAGAATGTGCAAGGTTTCCCACCTAGCTTTATCGGTTGGAAAAACGCAAAAGAGGCGATCGCCTCCAGGTAATGCACCAATTAGGGCTAAAATCCCAAATTTTACTCTGGAATTTCAAGAGATTTTAACTTTATCAGGACTTTTGTGATGAACTCTATCTATTTTAACGAGTCTAAAATTCGCCCGATGCGCTGGCTGCTGGCTGCCTGGATCTGCATTTTACTGGTTGTTTGCAGTCCCCTACCCGCCTTTGCTGCTGTGGCACAAATCGAAGAATATCCAGGGCAAATGCTCTATCAATCCCGGCAAAAACTGCGGGATCAGACTGGAAATTCCTGGCAGGCGATCGCCTTCAAGCGTATTCATCCCGAAGGTAGTTCTATTGTCTCTCTGCGGCTAGTGGGCTTTCCTAGTCGGGTGGAATTCGATCGCACTCAACCACTGACGCTAACAACATCTATGGGGCAAACTCTAACCGCCAAGGATATTTCTAGCGAAATTTCTCACGACACACCAACCCCAGCCAATGTCGCAGAATATGACATTAAGTCCGTCCTACCGCAGTTGCAGGCTGAAATTCCTCTTCATCTAACTTTACCGATGCTAACTGGCTCACCGATTGAGTTACAAATCCCATCCACAGCGATCCAAGAGTGGCAAGCAGTTTCTGCTCGTTAACTAAGGGAACTCCAAAAAATAAATTATTCCGCTTAAAGTTGTTGACCGTTGACTGTGAACCGTCAACGGTCAACAATCTCAATGGAATATTTTTTTACTTGGAAGTCCCTTATGGAAGAAAATATGGGATTTCTCTTTGTCTCTCATAATATCTGCGTTTTTTGTCACAGTGTTTTCTTAATCAAAATTTTCTCATCCCCAGCAGTGTTAACTCTTTGAGTACGGTAAACCGTATTTGCTCGTTAGTTCCCAAAGATTAATTTAATTGTTAAGTTTAGTTACATAAATGAAAAAAGCTGTAAGCATTGCTAGACAGGAGAAATTATGAGAAGCGTTAGTATCCTTAACAATCGAGACAAACTGAGCCACTTTGCGATGTAGGCTGGAAAATACATCACACAAGTCAAGCTCTCTCAGAAATAAAGCTTATTTAACATTATTTAACATTGCGATGAAAGCTACAGATCAATTGGTGCATTTTTTAAAGGAAGAGTTGGGTATTTCTGGTGGAGCAATTTCTCTTGCTTTGCGACATTGTGAGCAGACTCCCAACTTTCTGGCCATGACCCTCTGGCAATATGGGCTGGTAACACTAGATCAGTTAGCCCAAATTTTTGATTGGTTGGAAACAGTATAAGTTGCGGCTTTAACTATTCGGGTGCTAAATATTGGACTTTTTGTGAAAGTCACATTCTCAACAATTTTCATTCTAAGGATTGGTAACAACATCTATGGCAATTAAAGAACAGCCTAAGTCACCTCGGTTTCGGATCATCGCTAATATATTACTGGCAGTATCAGGGCTATTCCTGCTCTTAAATTTATTTTTGCCTGGTTTATTTGCTTCTGGCCCTACTGGTGTTCCCTATAGCCTATTCATTCATCAAGTCCAAGAAGGGGAAGTCAACCGCGTTTCCGTCGGTCAAAATCAGATCCTCTACGAACTAAAAACAGAAAACGCCGAACCAGGCCCGGTGTTTGCAACTACACCAATCTTTGATTTAGAGTTACCCAAACTACTAGAAGAAAAGGGAGTTGAATTCGCTGCTACACCTCCACCGAAGAATACTTGGATTACAACCCTCTTGAGTTGGGTGATTCCACCACTGATTTTTATTGGTATTTGGCAGTTTTTCCTCGCCCGTGGTGGCGGTGGTGGTCCTCAAGGTGCGCTTTCTATTGGTAAGAGCAAAGCTAAGGTTTACGTTGAAGGTGAATCAGCTAAAATCACCTTTGCAGATGTGGCTGGGGTCGAAGAAGCGAAAACTGAGTTAGTGGAAATTGTGGATTTCCTCAAGACTCCGGGACGCTTTACGCAAATTGGCGCTAGGATTCCCAAAGGTGTGCTGTTAGTTGGCCCTCCGGGAACTGGTAAAACACTTTTAGCGAAAGCTGTAGCAGGAGAAGCAGGAGTTCCATTCTTTAGTATTTCTGGCTCCGAGTTTGTAGAATTGTTTGTCGGCGTTGGTTCTTCCAGAGTGCGGGATTTGTTTGAGCAAGCTAAAAAACAGGCTCCCTGTATTGTATTCATTGATGAATTAGATGCGATCGGTAAATCTCGTAGCAGTAACGGCTTCTACGGTGGTAATGATGAACGAGAACAGACCCTCAACCAGTTACTAACAGAGATGGACGGGTTTGCAGCTGGAGACGCGACTGTGATTGTCTTAGCTGCTACCAACCGCCCCGAAAGCCTTGACTCTGCATTACTGCGTCCAGGTCGTTTTGACCGCCAAGTATTGGTAGACCGTCCTGATTTATCCGGTCGTGAAGCAATTCTCAAAATTCACGCTCAAAAGGTAAAATTAGGAGATGATGTAGATTTAAGAGCGATCGCTACTCGTACCCCTGGTTTTGCTGGCGCAGATTTGGCAAACTTGGTAAATGAAGCGGCATTATTAGCAGCTCGCAATCTCCGTCAAAGTGTTGCTCAAGAAGACTTCGCCGAAGCAATTGAGCGGGTAGTCGCCGGTTTAGAGAAGAAGAGTCGCGTGATGAACGAGACTGAGAAAAAGATTGTTGCATACCATGAAGTTGGTCATGCAATGGTCGGGGCGCTAACCACAGGAAACGGTCGCGTAGAAAAGATTTCGATTATTCCCCGTGGGATGGCTGCTTTGGGCTACACTCTGCAATTACCAACTGAAGACCGCTTTTTGATGAATGAAGAGGAACTGCGGGGTCAGATTGCAACTCTATTAGGTGGACGTTCCGCCGAAGAGATTGTGTTTAACAGTATTACCACAGGTGCTTCCAACGATTTGCAACGAGCAACTGACTTGGCAGAACGGATGGTAACATCTTATGGGATGAGCAAAGTCTTAGGGCCATTAGCTTACCAACAAGGACAACAATCGATGTTTTTGGGTAATGGTGGGGCTAATCCTCGGCGGGCGGTGAGTGAAGACACATCCAAAGCCATTGATAGTGAAGTCAAGGAAATCGTGGAAACAGCCCACGAACAAGCCCTAGAGATTCTCAGACAGAATCGAGACTTGCTAGAAGCGATCGCAACTCAACTCTTAGAAACAGAGGTCATTGAAGGCGAAAAACTGCACAGTTTGCTGAGTCAGGTTAAACCCGTAACTAATTCGTAATGGGCTACGCCCCGCTACGCTAACGTAATTCCTACACAGAGGGACGCAGAGTACAACTTTGCGTCCTTTTGCGTTAAACCTCTGCGTTCCTTTGCGTTTCAGAAATGCCACTCACAATAATGCAAACACCAGCTAACAAAAATGCCAATGCACCGCCAACTGCACCAATCAAAGGTGTTATTGCTTGCGGTTGGGGAAATATGACGCCAAACAAACTCATGGCTAATGCGAAGCCACCAAAATACATCCCAATTCCTAATCCCACCCATCGCTGCGGTACTAGTCCTAAAGCAAAAGGAATTGCCCCATTGACAATTAAACTAAAGCCAGCAACGATTAATATAATTATCGGAATTTGTGCGCCCACAGATATCATTATCAGTAACGAGGGAATGATTGCACAGATCCCACAAAGCATTGCTTGACTATTACCAATTTTGACTGCGAAGATTCCTGCTGGTATGCTGGCAAGTGCGATCGCTAATCCAATCCATACCATTTGCACATCAATATTACCAGTATTCAGTTGTGTCTTGAGTACTTTGCCCAAGACATCAAAGAGAAATCGGATACCCCACGCTACACCAAAACCAGTTACTAAAATCAAAGCCAATTTTTGTAACGGCAACTTAACTACTTCTATTTGGTGTCTATCCACAGGTGCTTCTGGAGGATTGACTAACCGCAACACAGCCGCCGCCCCTAGCATGACGAAAGAACCAATCGCAAAGGTATAAACTGGCCCTAAGCTGAGAATAAACTTGTGACTTATCGGTCTAAAAGCCCCTATCAATCCCCCTGCCAAAGTGACAAAACTTACTGCTAAAGGTAACTGTGCTGGTGTCGAATACATTCCCAATAGGCACATAGCTGGAGAGCGAAATATTGTCATTGCTAAGGCCCAAGCTACCAATACTATAGGTAAGAGCGATCGCATCACAGTAGTAGGCGGGATAAAACTCACAACACATGGTATGGCAATGAACAAAGCCGATGCGAGAATCATACCTACTGAGATGAAGGGAAACCGAGTCCCTACCCAGCGTCTAGCTTGATCTGAAAGTCCGCCCATCAAGGGTTCCAGCACTGCACCCAAGGCATTTTCGACTATCACCAAGCCGACTGCCAGAGAGGCGGGAAAACCAAACTGAGTCAAAAGCTGTGGCAAATATATATTATAAATTAACCAGGTGAGGGTAATTGCTCCCTGCACCCCTGCCAATACCCAAACTTGCACCCATAAAATATTGAGATGAGATTTTGAGGTAGTCAAGTCGCTTCGCTCCAATTAAAAATTAAAAATTATTAATTAAAAATTCCAAGACGTTCTTAGAGATTGTTTGAAAAGTTTTTCGCTGTGACTTTAGGCATTTTTAGATCCCCCCTAACCCCAGAGTTGTTTCATTCCCCAAAGAGCTTTAAAAAGCAAGGGTTCTAGCAATTAAAAATTAGTTATTTTGTTACTTGCGTGGCGATAGAATGAACTATTTTGCTGAAATTTAAGTGCTTAAACGTTCATCTCGTCGTCACCCTTACTTACAATTTTCTTGCTAGTAATCTTGACAAAAAGATACAGCCCTTGCAGTAGCTTTACTGCTTCCCAGCCTAGAGTCTGGGAACCCATTTTGGAAGGGCTGCCGCCTCCAGTAGCTTGAATTGAGGCAGAGCCTCTTTTAAATACATTCCCAGCCTGGAGGCTGGGAACGAGATGACACAAGCTTTTGGGCTTTTCTTAGTGTCATTCGGTTCTGTACCTAAAATCAATTAATTAAAATTATTCTTTTTCTTAATTTTTAATTTTTAACTTTTAATTCACAAAAAGTCATCAGGAGATGGAGGAATGGAAGACTTAAACCGCAAACTCGCTCTGGTCGCGGCAGGAAACAGATAGCGCAGCGTTAGAGAGTCCGCCAACGTCGGGCAGTATTCCTCCTGCCTCCTGCCTCCTGCCTCCTGCCTTTTTTGTTAATACTCTGGAACTGAGGGATCGATTTCTCGACTCCAAGCGGTAATTCCGCCTTTGACATTAGTCCCGACAATCCCGGCTTCCTTGAGAATGGCGAGGGCTTTTGCCGATCGCCCGCCCATCTTACAATGAGCAATTAAGCGGTGCCCGTTCAATATTTCCTTTACCTTGGCAACGCCATTTCCATTTTCAATGTCTGGTAAGGGCACCAACACCGAACCCGGAATCTTGGCAATTTCGTACTCATTGGGGTTGCGGACATCCAGCAGTACAAAATCCTTTGCACCACTATCCAGCAATTCCTTCAAATCCTTAACGGTCATTTCTTGACTTTCCATCTGCTGTTTTGCCTCCTCTGCCTTAGCTTGTGGAATTCCGCAGAATTCTTCGTAGTCTACCAGCTTTTCAATTACTGGGCGAATCGGATTAGGACGGAGTTTCAATTCCCGAAATTTCATATCTAAGGCGTTGTATAACAGCAATCGTCCACTGAGAGTGTTACCTTGTCCCAGAACAATTTTGACAGCTTCGGTTGCTTGAATTAAACCAATAATTCCTGGCAAAATTCCCAATACGCCACCCTCTGCACAAGAAGGAACCATTCCTGGTGGTGGTGGTTCTGGGAAAAGGTCACGATAATTCGGCCCACCTTCGTAGTTAAATACAGTAGCTTGCCCTTCAAAGCGTAAAATTGAACCGTAGACGTTGGGCTTATTCAGCAATACGCAAGCGTCGTTAACTAGATATCTGGTGGGGAAGTTATCAGTACCATCCACGACGATATCGTAAGGTTGAAGGATTTCCAGGGCGTTTTCAGAAGTCAGGCGAGTTTCGTATAAATCAACTTGACAATAGGGGTTAATCTCGTGAATGCGGTTTTTTGCCGATTCAATCTTGGGTTTACCCACCCAAGATGTCCCGTGGATTACTTGGCGTTGCAGATTAGAAGTATCGACAACATCGAAATCGACAATCCCGATGCGTCCAATACCCGCCGCCGCCAGATATAAAAGTAGTGGTGAACCTAGTCCACCTGTACCGATACACAGTACACTGGCGGCTTTCAGGCGTTTCTGTCCTTCTAGTCCTACTTCCGGCAAAATTAGGTGTCGGGAGTAGCGTTCGTAATCGTCTTTGGTCAACTGGATTTCATCCAGATTGGGATTGAGCATAGCAGTTATGATCTGGGAGAGCGGAATATTAATCCTATCGAAAAACTGGATCTCATTATAGAGATTAAGAAGTGGGGAAGACGAATTTTTATCCGTGGTGGCGGTTTTCGCCGCTACAAGTGACTGTTTTTAAGCTAAGTCGTTAAATTATATTTTCAATTGCCTCTGCTTGGAATTGATGATGATCATCAAGGCTCCAGCTTTGAAGTTCTCCAGCTTTACCATTTTGGACGGAAACTATTATATACGAGTATCCTTGCCAAGCATATAGGCGATCGCATTCTGAAGGGATAGCAGGATGATCTGGATGGGAGTGGAAAATGCCGATAATATTCAGTGAGCGATCGCGTGCTTCCTTTTGTGTTTTTAGCATAACTTCGGGTGCGATCGTATATTGCCGTCTTTTACTTTCTATTGTACGTTCCCCTGGAAACTCAGCAGCCGCTTCTGTATTCCAGGCATTTTCTGTTGGCATAACTTCTACTACAGTTTTGCCCTCATTAACCAGATAGCCCAGAATTATACCACAGCACTCATCTGGGTAAGTGCTTTCGGCATGGGTGCGGATGGTTTGCAAGTGTTCTTGGCTAAATCTGATCATCTCTGCGTTTGTAATTTTGGTAAGCGATCGCGATTATTGCACAGATATTTAATATATAACCCGGACATCATGATCATAGTTTAGCTGTAGACCAATCCAGGCATCGCAATGTTCAAAAATGACAATATGGAATGGCACTAAGAAAAGATACAGCCCTTGTTCTGACTGGTTCCCAGCCTAGAGGCTGGGAATCCATTCTGGAAGGGCTGCCGCCTCCGGTAGCTTGAATTGAGGCAGAGCCTCTTTTAAATACATTCCCAGCCTCCAGCCTGGGAACGAGACGACACAATCTTTTGAGCTTTTATTAGTGTCATTCGGACAATATGTATTTTTGAACGCTGCATGAGTACGGATGGTTACAAGTATTCTTAGCTAGCTCCGATTATGTCTGCGTTTGTAACTTTGGTAACCTCCAACAATTCTTGCCTAGATACAATGCATCGCGAGGCGTAGGCGTAGCCCAACCCAAGCATCGCTTGATCTTCATCATCGTAAAGAAGAAGGAAAATATGTATTTTTCTGAATCAATCCTTCGAGCATTCTCAAAGTTAGCTGCCTTGAAAGCCTTCGCTCAAACTTCTTTGTGACTGCTGCTGTCTGCAAGTTCTTGACCATAAATTCTCAAAATGTGAAGAACACACTACTAGCACATACATTTCTCGGCATATAATATAAAGAGTATGCAAAGATAGTTCTTTAGCTATAGACATCTAAGTAAATATTCAGTATTTAGTTAGTATCAGGTTATTTAGATGTTCCCTATTTTTAAGCGAGACGTTTACAGGCAATAGCCCACAATGAGGGTGTTAAAACCCCTTTTCCTATCAATAGTTAACTGTTCTCTATTTCCAAGACAGTAGGACTAGTTATATCAAGGTGTTGTGTGAGTTTCAGGCATTTAAGCTTGATTTGACGACTTTTTTTCAGCGATTCCTGAGTTGGGTGTAGCTGCAACTATTCTATCAAGGATGGTTATAAAAGGACTGAAAACTGAAACAACCTATTTGAGTACATCTAGATGGTCATGACTTTGTACAGCATGTGAGACTTTGATAAGTGTTACTTGCAAGCTGGTCAACAGAGTGGATTTTCGAGAAAAATTAGCGTCCTTCAAGGATGACATCAAATTATTCCGAAAGCGTCAATTCTCGGCGAATTCTTGTGTTTTAAAACGCACTAATTCAGCGCTGAGAACTAAAAATTACCGAAACAACTGATTTAGGAAGGTAAAAGTTATGGCAAATATCATTGGAACTGACGGTAATGATGCTCTACTGGGCAGTAACAGCGCGGATACAATTAACGGTAAAGCAGGCAACGATATAATCACAGCCAAGAAGGGTAATGATATCCTGACTGGTGGCGGTGGCAAGGATAAATTTATTTATAACTTGGGCGACGGTACTGATACCATCACCGATTTTGGTGGCATTGGTAAAGGAACAAATCCAACAGCAGCAGTGATTGCCGAAGTGGATACCATCAAATTCCAAGGTGCTGGCTTGAGTGCCCAAAATCTGCTGCTTACCCAGAATGGCAGCAATCTGGAAATCACCTTTGAAGGGGTAGATGGTGCTAAAGTTCTCCTCAACAACTTCAAATTAGAAAACTTAGAAAATCTGAATGCTTCTGGTGCAAAACCAGCTATTGGCAATATCCTGTTTGATGGGCAAACTAGCATCACCGATAGTTTTGATGTCTTTGATGCCAATTCCACTCAAACTAGCCTGTTCAACAAGAACGCAGTCACATTCCTCAATGACCTCTCCAACAATATTACAGGTTTAGACGACTCCAATGATGTCATCAATGGTCAGGGGGGTAATGACAAAATCGACGGTAAAAGTGGCAACGACCTTTTGAGAGGTGGTGCGGGGAATGATACCCTCATTGGTGGTGAAGGCGATAATACTCTCCTTGGTGGTACTGGTGACGATAACTTGAGTGCTAACAGTTCAACAGGGGATAATTTGCTCTCTGGAGGCGATGGCAATGATTCTCTCTCCGTTTCTGGCTACGTGGAAGTCAACTACCCAGATGGGTATGACTTTCGCTCGTCTGGCAAGAACACCCTCAACGGTGGTGCTGGTAACGATACCTTAAATGCTAGCG
>NZ_JBDNJQ010000235.1:0-9096 GCF_051172895.1 Nostoc sp. CALU 1950
CCGCGAACGCGCACCACGCAAATTAGTTCAGAAATCAAAGCGGATTCCTATAGTACCCAGCAATAAGCTTGATAAACTTATACTGTGTGACTATTGTATCTCCATCATAACTGTTTAGATAGATACCTCCTTATTTAACAATAATGTGCATCTTTAGTTAGAGGTTTAGTGCATCAGTAAACTGTTGTACTTGAAGCAAGTGTAAGGAGTAGCTATATGAGGAGTAACGAAGAGAAATTTTTCTTACTCCTCATGTTCTTAAAGATAGCTTTCGGCAACTTTTGCAAGACGCTCGACAAACTCTTTTTCTTTGATTTTTATTCAAAAGAAAATTAAAGCATTTACCCACAAAAAAACCGAACAGTCTGTAATAACTCAAAAAAATATCAAAGGTATTTCTAATTGTTAAATTTTCTGAAACCCTTGTTGACACTGTAAATATTTATTCTGTAATTCTTCTGGAATAGGAATCAGACGATTATTTTGCAAACTGACAAAACCACCCTTCTGACTAGCCACTGCTGCTAACTCATTGTTAGATAAAATTTCAGCTTGCACAGTCCACTTCAAGCGTCCTAAATTACTCAGCCATAAACGTCCAATCACCTGATCCATAATCTTTATCGGACGTTTATATTCAATTTCAGTTCCAGCTAGAATCGGTGTATATCCTTGCTCAATTTGTTGATTGATTTGCCAATGTTCATCTAAAAACTTTAAACGTAAATCCTCTAGCCATCTGATATACACAATATTACTGACGATTCCCATAAAATCAATGTCGTATGTTTTTACAGGAATTGCTAATACTACTTCTAATGGTCTATGTAAGTTGTTATTTACTAGCATTATTTCTCCCAGATTTTTTAAGCCCGATCGGTCTGTAAAAGCGTAAAATAATTCTATCCTTTAAGCGTTAGTAAATATTAATTGTCTAATAAACCATTGACCATAATAGTTTCAAACTTCTATTTTGTAGTTTAAATTTAACTCGTCACCGGGTAAACCTCTAATTCCCCAGTTATGTTTGGGCGTTTCAAAAATTGTGATTTCAATATCGTACACAGGAATATTCAACTTTTCATTAATATTTTTAATCAGCAGGCGAATCAACTGTTTTTTTGTTTCCACCGAGCGCCCGTCAAACATGCTAATTTCGATAATCAGATAATTATCTGATCTATCAGATGGATAGTAAAAATCTGATTTATCCAGTGGAAAAAAACGGTGAAATCTTTTTTCAGGGGTAAGCTGTAAAACTTCAATGACAGAGGTATGGATTATATTTGATAGTTCACTTTTAACAAGATTTAATTTATCTGCTAAACCATATACCTTGATTTGTACCATAAATTTAAAGGTGAGTTTCTAAGTACTGATTCAGGTGATTAATTACCCTGTGCATGTGAATAGAATCTCCATAAAGCTTGCTCATCATTATGGCTCCTTCTAGTGTTGCAATTATGATGGTGGCGATTTCATCAGCACTGACTTGCGGGCGAATTTCACCCTTTTCAATTCCAGTTTCAATAATTCGACGAATCAGATGCAGCCAAGAGTTCATCGCTTGTTGAGCACGTTCTCGCAACGCCGGATAAGCATCATCACTCTCCACAGCAGTATTCAGCAGTGGACACCCTCCCTTAATCGGTGGATTTTCTGTGAAGCTACTAAATATCCCAATGATTGCTTGCAGGCGTTCTACTGCATGGCGTTTGCTTCGTAATGCAAATCTAGTATGCTGTTTGATGCGAGCGATCGCAAAATCAAAAGCCTGTAGTGCCAGATCATCTTTGCTTTGGAAGTGATTGTAAATTCCTCCTTTTTGCAATCCAGTAACACGCATGATGTCTGACATTGATGAGCCTGCATAACCCTGTTGGTTAAACAATTCAGCTGCTTGGTGGAGAATCCTGCTTTTTGTTTCTTCGCCTTTGGACATTAGAGCAATTTTTGGAGGGGGGAATTTATTTAATTGAAAATTGCTATAAATAAAATATTACCGACCGAATGGCCTGATTGAAACTAGCATAATATTTGCCTGTAAGTCAATCTTTTTTTGCCCTGAGTGATGAACTAGGCATTATTCTAAAATCTCCTTTCAGAAGATGGCATAAAATGGCATACTTTACTGAAGGATATGTTAATTAGTTTAGCTGAAAGCTTTACTTTGTATGAGTGGGCGATACTGGATTTGAACCAGTGACCCCATCCGTGTGAAGGATGTGCGCTACCCCTGTGCTAATCGCCCAAGACTCCTTATATTATCATAAATTACTATCATTTCCGTTATTTTTCAATATTATGCAAATTAAATAAAGTGTTTCAGACAGAATATGGAGTGCCTAACTCATGACTGGAAGTCACGAGTGTGCGGCTTACAAAAATCAAATATTTAAATCACGTAGAGCCAGACGGATTTGCTCGCATCGTCTGCGGTTGACACCGAGATCCGACTCTCCCACGCGAGATGCCGAGCGCAGATGAATTACTGACTCATTGGGAGGTAAATAAAACTCTACATCATCAACAAATTTGAAGATGCGGCTTTTAGAAAGAGCGTGGATGTAATTATCTGTTTGTTCTACAATTTCTGTACGGGGAACAACGCCGATAACTTTTAGTAAGATTTCTCTGGCTGCACTGCGGTCTACATGATAGGGAATCGGGTCAATGGCGTGTTTGGAATCTGCGTTTTGACTGACAACACAATTGTCTGAAGCCGGACAAGAACTAAGATGACCATTATCAACTCCCAAGCTAGAAGAAGCCCAAGTAGCCCCAGGAAGTATTAAACTACTAATCAAAGTTAAGAGTATTGCAAAAGCGATACTCCGCAAGAATCGTTGCCGGAAAGCTGTTAGCAGACGGGACATCATAAATTTACTCCTTTTGTTCGGTCATTTCGGGTGAGCGCTGCTAGTTGCGGGTTCGCTCTACACATTATCATCCATCCCGTTACACTCTGAGTTTGGGCAATCCGAATGCACCCGCGCCGAACAGTCCCTTTTGCCATTATTGGTGCCAATAAAGGAATAAAGCTAAAAAGTGACCAATAATTCAGATTTCCATTGACTACGAACCCAAAATCATTAGTAGGGCTTGCTACTGCATTCCCTGGTGATTCCAGCTTTGACTCAGAAGAATTGGCTGGTATCGGCTTCGTTGTGGCCAATGTTAGAAAGTTTGATGGTTGTAGATGAACATAGGAATAATCCAGCCTTACAGTAACGGGTTTTTAGAAGTTGTACCAGAGAGCGATTATTGGCAGATTGCAGCTATACACATCAATGGCCAAGCGTACTGCCCTACTCCTCAGCTTTATCGATCAGAAAAAGTTGCATTAGCAAAAGCTACACAAATTTATGATTGGATAGCTGACCACGAACAGCAAATCAGTGATGAGACTTGCTACTGCTCTGAATTGAAACTCATCCTATGGCAGCAACCAAAAATATCTTAGTTGACTAGGGAGATTGTTTGCCTTGAGTAAATTTTGTAGTCCTTTTGTATTAATGCTTGAAAGTAAGCCTATAGTCCCTGCCTCAAATGTTGAGTCGATTTGTATGGGCAGTTATGGGTAAACCTTAAATTTTCAGGTGCGTTATGAGAAGACGACACCTGGGAATATGGTGCGTTACGGCGAAATTAGACTTTCTCAAACCCTCAAATCCCTACACAGCCGTAATACACCCTACTTAATATTTACTTTATAAATAGGCTCTCAGTTGGATAGTTTTAGTTAGGTTTTTAACAATTATAGACGAGTCATTTCAAACAATTGCTGGGCATTACTTCCTAAAAAAGCATCAAAAAGTACCTGCTTTCCAGATTCCACTTCTACTAAATAGCGCTGGGCAATTTCATAATAGGCGTAAGTCCAAGGAATCTGAATTTCTGCACCATTATCATCATCTAACACTGTCACCATTGACCTTACTGCTTGAGTTGCAGTTTGCCGCAAACCACAACCAACATTTCCCTCTATTTCTGCTTTCATTGGTACACCCAGATTAGCTAAAGCACTGGCAGTAGTATCTATGTCTGGATATTCTGGAGTATTCTGTCCGTTGACGTAGCCTGTAAAGTGGTTGACAGCATATCCGTGCAGCAATACCCAAGCCCCATACTGAGTAACTTGATTCACCTCTTCGACAACAGAACGTTGGGGAGGTTGCCAAGGGCGGATGAAAACTTGCTGGAGTTGTTTGGCGATGGTTTCAATATTCCCATCTTTTTTGAGAAGATTAAGGGGTGAGGTGAGTTCGTTTGGGATTGAAGATACTGTTTTAGAGATGAGTTGGGCAATATTAGTAGGTAATTCATCGACAATCAACTCGCTGATAAACAGTTTGGGCAAGTTAAATTCCTCTTGCTGCTGATGACGATAATGACGGGCGTACAGATGGGTTTGAGCAAAAGTATATTCTCCAGCCACCACGTAACCCAAGGCTTCTGCAAGTTGCCCAAGGTAGTCAATTCCCAAGTTAACTTGACCTTGTGAACTATCAACTAGTAAACGCAAAGACCGAAAGGCGATGTGGTCATTGGCGACTGTTCCACCCGCAGCAGTAATCATTTGCTGGTA
The DNA here is from genome assembly GCF_051172895.1 of Nostoc sp. CALU 1950. Taxonomy (NCBI): domain Bacteria; kingdom Bacillati; phylum Cyanobacteriota; class Cyanophyceae; order Nostocales; family Nostocaceae; genus Nostoc; species Nostoc sp. CALU 1950. The sequence goes on from NZ_JBDNJQ010000235.1 coordinate 4,589, forward strand.
GGTACAGGCATGATTTACCCTGGCGCTGTATTCTTGCCAAAGTAATTTCCATAAATGAAGGGCTATTTCGGTTTTCATATAGATTAGTTATTTGTCATTTGTCAAGGAAGGGTCAAAAGTTAGGAAATCTCCTTCTGCACCCTATTTCCCACTCTCTTCATCTTTTAATACCAGTTAAATTAATGATTGCAACACATCCTTGGGTAAAGACGCGATGAATCGCGTCTCTACAAATGGTCTATTTGTCGCATTCTTTTTTCAAATTGGTATAAGAACTTAAAATCTCGCTGATAATCTGAAGGGCTATCTGAATTTGGTCGCTGTCGATAACTAGAGGTGGACAGAAACGAATTGCTGCTTTACCACAACCTAGTAATAATAAACCTCGTAAAAAAGCTTCTTGGATAATGCGATCGCGCAATTTATGATCGAGATTACCCTGTTCATCCAATAAATCTACCGCTACCATCAAACCCTTACCTCGTGGGGACGATACTCTGGGAAATTTTTGATGCAACTCGGTAAGGCTAGCTTGTAATAATTCTCCCATCTGGGTAGCGTTAGTCATCAAACCACTTTCTAGCAGTCGCAGAGTGGCAATACCAGCAGCACAAGCTACGGGATTACCGCCAAATGTGGTGGCGTGAGAACCGGGAGGCCAAGTCATTAACTCTGGTCTGGCAAGTATCGCTCCTAATGGCATACCACTGGCGATACCTTTAGCAGTAGTAATGATATCAGGCATTACACCCCAATGCTCGATCGCAAATAGGCGACCAGTCCGCCCCATCCCTGCTTGCACTTCATCCACTACCATCAGAATACCGTGGCGATCGCATATCTCCCGAATCCGCTGCAAAAAACCATCTTCGGGTACGATATATCCACCCTCTCCTTGAATCGGTTCGACGACGATCGCCGCTACTTCTTGCGGTGGTAAAATCGTTGTAAATAGCTGTTGTTCCAAGTAATCTAAGCTAGCGTGAGTGCCGTAGGGGATATGAGTTACCCCAGGAACTAAAGGCCCAAAGTTAGCTCTTTGCACTACTTTGGAACCAGTGAGAGACATTGCCCCATAAGTGCGTCCGTGAAATGCGCCTAAGAATGCCACGATTAGCGATCGCTTGGTGTAATATCGAGCTAATTTGATTGCTCCTTCGTTGGATTCTGCCCCGGAATTGGTGAAAAATATTCTTGCGGGAAACCCAGTATCACTGTGTGGCTGGGGAAAGGGAGCGCGAATTGCCAATTGTTCCGCTAGTTCCACCATCGGCTCATAATAAAAATCTGTTCCTGACATGTGCAGCAAACGCGCCGACTGTTCTTGAATTGCCTTCACTACTTCCGGGTGAGCGTGTCCGGTGGCGGTAACGGCAATACCTGCGGTCATATCCAGAAATACATTGCCATCCACATCTTCCACCATACAGCCCTGACCGCGAGATACAACTAACGGGTAATCGCGGGTATAAGAAGGGGAAGTTACGGCGCGATCGCGTTGTACAATTGCTTGAGCGCGAGGCCCAGGTAAAGAAGTTATTAAATAGGGTGTACGAGGTAAATTTAAGTTAATAGGTATACTTAACATTATTTTTGCAATTTTTTAAAGATTACTGATGATTAAACGCTAAAGCTTGATTAGTTACAGTAGCATTTGATTCCATTGGTGTAGAAATTACGCATTTACCGAAAAAGCTTCATAGTAAAGATTTTCGTATTTTGTAAGACTTTGCCCGTTTTTATAACACAACTTTTGCGATCGCGTCATATTATATTTTTTGAAGCAAGCATAAGAGCTTCATTATCTTCATTATTTAGATGTCAGGGTGCAAGCTACAGCACATTTACGGAAGAAAGTGTATTAAATCCACAGAGAATTACTATATGCAAAAATTAATAAAAGTCTTTGAGATAATTAACCAATGACTTGGGTATCTGGACAAAAGTTACACCGCGAGCGGTATGAAATTAAACAAGATTTAAGACAGGGTTACTTTGCTATTACTTATCTTGCTGAGGATGTTTTTTAAAAGATATATTTATGTAGTTTGGGTGGAGTGAAACGCAACCCAACATTACCACCAAATTTTATGTTGGGTTACGCTATCGCTGCACCCAACCTACATAACTACGGTTCTCAAGGTAGACGAGATTTAGGCTAGACTTACGCAAAAGTTAGTTTTCAAGTCACATTAGCTGCTTTTGCGACTCCAATAGTTGGTTTTCAAGTCACATTAGCTGCTTTTGCGACTCCAATAGTTGGTTTTCAAGTCGCATTAGTAGCTTTTGCGACTCCAATAGTTAGTTTTCAAGTCACATTAGCTGCTTTTGCGACTTCAATAGTTAGTTTTCAAGTCACATTAGCTGCTTTTGCGATGAAAAAACTTAGTCCACATCTATTCCCTATTCCCTATTCCCTATTCCCTATTCCCTCTCTATTGCTATTTATCGGAACCACCAACTTCCCCTATTGCTGTAAAACTGAAACCGTCCAAAGCCAAGAAATTGACCGTGAGATTTTTCACCCACAGGGAATGCTGTAACACCCAATAAATAGACACCAGAAAAGCTTGGATTACTCACAGGGCGGAGGGCGATTGTAATTGTCTGTCCTGGAATCACAGGTGGGTCAAAGTTTACAATAACTGTGCGTGTCTTGCGGTCGTTTGTGACTGAGCCTAGTTTCAGTTGCGTTTCTCTGCGCTTGCGTGTTCCGACAAATGCGCGGGTATCATTAAGGTCATAGCGGATGTTTTCTGCCCCCTCTTTCTGAGTAATCGTTACCTTTTGAAGGGATTCTCCAGCATTATCAGGTATATTGATGGTGAAATAGTAAGTTGCGCCCCAAACGTTCACATCTTTGTAAGTAGTTGTCGCATCAACAAGTTTCGGCGGTTGGACAAAATACACTATGCCATCTCTGAGTTGCACAGCTTGAGTCACCGGAACCGAAACTGCTCCAATGCCTATTGCTAACGAGAGTATTATCTTAAACAAAGTTGCAACGCGCATCATTTAAATATAAAAAACGCACTCATTCCAATTCTAGTTCTTTAGGAATAAGTGACTTGGGAATAATAGAAGCTTGTTTTTCCCCAAGCGAAGATTTCGTGTACCACCAAGCCCAAGCAATTAAAACAGCTTGGAAGGGAAGTCTGACTACGTGTACCCAAGGTGAGTTTGGTATATGTTCTAGCTGAATATGATTAACCGCCATGTTGATATTGGCTGGGAAAACCGCAATAAAAAGAGCAATAAGTCCCCAAGCAGCAGCTTGACTTACAGGCGGGACTAATAACCCAATACCACCCAAAATTTCATAAAAGCCACTGAGATAAACTAATCCTAAAGGGTAAGGAATTTGCGGTGGCATAATTTTGACGTATGGTTCTGGAATCACAAAATGTGTCACTCCAACCACAATGATGGATATGGCAAGGACAACACGTAAAATTTCTTTATACTTCTTCATAGCTTTTGCCTCATTGTATTAGGAATTTGGTTTGATTCGGAGAACTTAATTGTGTAGGGAGGGAACTCTTAACAGGGAACCGCGTAGCTTTGACTCCAAAGGCAAGATTTATTACGGAGTCATTATCTAGACAAGCTGACGCTGGTTTTAAATTTACCAGATGCTGGCGATGGCTGCGCCAACGTCTTCTCTTCTCTGCGAGAGGCTGCGCCAACGAGACGCTGCGCGAACGACGAACGCGCTATCTTGAAAAATGAACTTTCAAGTATGCGAAACTGATGAAAGGCAAGCAAGTTTTACTCACAGGCGGTACTGGTGGACTAGGTTTAGGTGTGATACCAGTGATTATCGCCCAAGGTGCAGAGGTGACAATTCCTTATCGGAATATCAAAGATGTTGAACGCCTCAAGAGCATTCTTTCACCTACTGATTTTGCCAGACTTTCCTTTGTCCCCTCTAATCTGGAGGAAGAAGCTTCGGTAGAAAATCTCATCAACCACATCGGACGGGTGGATGTGTTAATTCATTTGGTGGGTGGCTTTTCGATGGGGAAAACCCATGAATATAGTTTTTCCAGTTGGAAACACGAATTAGATATCAACTTGAATACTACTTTCTTGACTTGCAAATATAGCCTGAAAAAAATGTTGGAACATGGCTATGGACGTATTGTCACAGTAGGTTCTAAAGCAGCTGTGGAACCTGCTGGGCAATTTGCAGCATATTCCGCTGCTAAAGCTGGTGTGGTAGCTTTGACACAAGCGATCGCAGATGAAACTAAAGGTACTAATATCACTGCTAATGTCGTCCTTCCCAGCGTCATTGATACCCCCAACAACCGTAAAGCAATGGGTGCAGAAAATGCTGACAAATGGGTTAAACCTGAATCTTTGGCGCAAATAATTTGCTTTTTAGGTTCAGAAGCTGCTAAAGATATTCGAGGTGCAGCAATTCCCGTCTACGGCAATATTTAGTTGATTCGTGTGATTCGTTGCCTAGAAATGAGTAGCAATACTCAGGGATTAGGCGTAAGGCT
>NZ_JBDNJQ010000236.1:0-8919 GCF_051172895.1 Nostoc sp. CALU 1950
CGTAACAGAATATTAGGAGAACGAGCCGAGAATATTGAAAGTGCGATCGCTGCTTACTCTGCTGCACTAGAAGTTAGAACCCGCAGCGCCTTTCCTGAAAAATGGGCAAGGACGCAAAATAATCTGGGGAATGCTTACTTTGAAAGAATATTAGGAGAAAGAGCCGAAAATATTGAATTGGCGATCGCGGCTTATTCTGCTGCACTGGAAGTATTAACCCGTAGTGCCTTTCCTCAATACCATGCAGAAACTTCGTTAAATCTCGGCAGGTTATACCAAGACGAAAAACTATTTGACTCAGCTTACAATACCTTTGTTTCTGCCATTGCGATAGTCGAAGCTTTGCGCGGAGATATTGTTTCTGGCGAAGAAGCCAAGCGTAAACAAGCAGAAGAATGGAATCAACTTTATAGGTGCATGGTGGAAGTTTGCCTAGCATTGGCAAGAGACACGGAAGCAATAGAATATATTGAACGTAGTAAAACCCGCAATTTAGTAGAACTGTTAACCAAAGCAACATTAACAAATCCAGAAAATTTGCCTTTAGTTGGTAGCAGTATCCACTTTAGAGAAATTCAAAACCTCTTAGACAACAAAACTGCAATCATCGAATGGTATCTTTTTAATGATTGTTTTCGCGCTTTCATTATCACCTCCAATAACAACCCAATAATCTGGCATTCCGATCAACAAAACTTAGATGCCTTAATCCATTGGACAAGTGAATATCTAGGCGACTACTACAACCTGGAAGACCAAGATAAAACCCAATGGCAGAATCAGCTAGAAGAACGCCTGAAAAAGTTAGCAGAAATTCTGCATCTTGAGGAAATCTTAGATCAAGTACCTAAACAATTCGACAGATTAATCCTCATTCCTCATCGCTATTTACACCTGTTTCCTCTCCATGCTTTACCTGTCAAAGAATCATACCTAGTTGACTTATTCCCCAAGGGCGTAGGCTATACACCCAGTTGTCAACTTCTGCAACAAATCCAACTGCGTCAACGTCCTGATTTTCAATCTTTCTTTGCCATTCAAAACCCCACAGACGATTTATATCAAGACTACGAAAAAGATTTAGGAGCCGTTGGAGCCATCAAGAAACAGTTTGCTGATGCTCATATTTTGAAGCAAGACCAAGCTAACAAGTCAGCAATTTTGCTCGGCATTAATGAAAATATTCACAATGTCACACTAAATCAAAAATTGCTGAAAGCTAACTGTGCTTTTTTCTTCTGTCATGGATACTTTAACTCTGCTTCTCCCCAAGATTCTGGTTTACAGTTAGCTGATGGAAACCTGACTTTAGCAGATATCATTACTTACTTCAAACTAAAAAACTGTCGCCTAGTCACTCTCTCTGCTTGCGAAACTGGTTTGACCGACTTGACAAGCACGAGTGATGAATACATTGGTTTACCCAGTGGATTTTTGTTAGCTGGTAGCACCAATGTAGTCAGTAGCCTTTGGACTGTGAGTGCTACAGCTACAGCATTATTGATGATTAAATTTTACGAAGAGCTACAGCAGCAAAGTAATATTGTATTAGCTTTAAATACAGCACAACGTTGGTTAAGGGATACCACAGTCCAAGGCTTTCAAGATTGGCTGATTAACTCCTCACTAAGTTGGGGTTACAAGATATATTTAAAGAAATACTTTGCTGCTAATCATGAAAATGCCTTAACCAAACCGTTTGAATCACCTTTTTATTGGGCTGCTTTTTGTAATATAGGTAAAGGAGTTTAAAAAATGTCAATTTCTAGAAATAGCATCGAAGCTTTTATTCAAGTGCTTGACTCTCAATCAAAATTGATTCCGACTCAAGACTGGAATGAATTGCAGCAACTATCGAGTCAGTTACCAGAAGACAATGAGGAAATTGTAGAAATCCTAGAAAATTGGTTGCAATCAGAATCCCGTAATCAAGTTCTAGAAGCTTATAAGCAAAACCTAGAATCAATCACTGATAAATTACCTATTAATGTAAGTGCAAACATAGGAATAGCTAATAGTAAATCACAGACTCCAGTCAATCAACCTAGTGAATCATCAAAGGAACTTGTAGATAACGCCATAAAAAACAACTCTCCTTTGTCTGAAAACACGAAACCCGACAAAAAATAGTGAAGAATTTCAGCCTCAGCCTTTATGCTTTTCATCTCCGCCACACCCTAACTGAACTTCCCGGTGAAGTTGTGACAGATGCTAAACTCTTGTGGGAAAATTTGGTGAAAGTGGGTGAAAGTTCCTTAACTTTTGTTGGGTTGAAAGATTTACGCTCAAAATTAATTTCTTACCAAAATGGTAAATACGAACCCAATCGGGAAATAGGAAGAATACCAGAACGGTTAATTGATGCTCAAGATTTAGATTTGGGTAGTCTCCCCACAACAGAAGGCTTTAAAATTAATGCTAATCTTCAGCCTTTCTTGCTTAACGATACCTACGCAGTTGATTTAACCCTGATTCCAGAATCACCAAACATTTCCATAGACATACCACAACTGCAACATTTTAAACCAAGTTCCCTACTACCATCTAATATTCAAGCATCTTTAGGACAAACATTATCGATTTATGGAGAAGTAGATCCAACTGAAGATTGTGATACACTAGCTGAAAAATTAGCCATAGCGTTAGTAGCTGGCACAACTTTAAATCCTGTACGAACACAACAAGGACAACTATTCGGTAGTCTTTTATTTGAATACCAAGCACTTGACCCAGATGAACCAGATAATCCTGCGAAACAATGCCATATTTTAATAGTCATTAATAATAGTCAAGCTGCAACAGGAACACTTACAGCAGAAGCTTATGACTGGTTGCTAAATTTGCTTTGTAGCTACCATAAAATACTTTACATTTATCAACTAGCGCGTCAACGCTACCGAGAAGCAAGAACAATTTATAGTAATTTAGAAAATAAAATTCAAGAATTTAACAGCCTGATATCTGAAAATCAAACACAATTATCTGGCTTAAAAATCTTAATGGGAGAAATCCCCAAAAAAAGCTTTGATTACACCAGATGCTTGCAAGATTTACAAACACACCACACAGCAATTACTACTAACATTACTAATTACACAATTTGTTTAGAGAGGATTCAAACTATTGATAGCGGGAATAGCCCCCAATCCTGGCAAGATTTTATTAATAAAGACTGTAAAAAATGGCAAGAACAAATACAAACAGATATTAACTACCTGACTCCAGGTCAAGAATTGTTTGGGCAATTGGTTGATACTATCCGAGGTATAGTAGAAACAGAACAAACTGAGCGCGATCGCTCCTTAGAAAACAAAATCCAAGTATTAGGTATAGGATTTGGTGGTGGTGCGATCGCCTCTGGCGTATTCACAACACATATTGATAAAATTAATCTACCGTTAGTACAAAAACATCCCCTTTACGCATCTTTGTTGTTGAGTGTCTTCGCTACATTCTTTTTTATCGGCATAGGTTGGCTGATAACTCAGCGCCAATATTATCGTAGAGATAAGAAATAAGTAGAGAAATGATAGAACTCTTGTAAACACGGAATTATAGCAGTTTTCAGTTAAGTCTAATACAGCCTTCCCTAACTCTCCCTTTAGGTTACAGTAGTGTACACACAAGTCATTCTGATCCCCTCTAACTATTCCTGGGCTAAGGTGATGGAGGAATAGCTTTTGCTTAGAAAGCTGTAACTCTATATATAGGACTCATATTTGATTTCTGAAAAAACTCAGTACAACTAAGAAGCCTTCTTGACTGTTGCCTATTGCCTGCCTATCGTGCTTGCGCTGCGCTTGTCTGCGACACGCTCCGCGAACGCGCACCATGCAAATTCGTTCAGAAATCAAAGCGGATTCCTATATATAAAGGTTTTTACTGTAATGTTGATAGCAAAAGTTTTATAAGAATATTAGTTTTGAAATCTCAGAAGACTTTAATTTATGAGTCAGCTTGTTCTCATAGTCATATACGAATCTATTATTTACAGGTTCTTGATCCACATCAAGCCATTCATCTAAGAGCGAGGATTTCATCATGAAAGGTTTAATTTTTGGTAGTTTATCTGCTTTAATACTCACTACATCTGCGACAGCTTTAGCGACACCTGTAAAGTATCACCAATCAAATTCAGATACACATACAGTATCCCAAGTAGCATTCAACTCTAACGTTCCTCATATTACTAACTCTGGAGTCAGAAATGATACTCACTTTATCAAAGTGGCTATAGAAGGAATGTCTCTACAAAACCTAATAATTTCTCTACCAAGTCAGATGGAACGCTTTAATGGAGTTCGGATTACAGACCAATCGGGTGGAGAAATTGCAGCTAAGACTGAAATTAGTAAAGAACGTTTATTAATCACCTTTGACCAACCTGTAGTTCCTGGTAGTTCTTTAGAGGTGGAGCTAAGAGGTGTACAAAGAAAGAGTTTAGGTGGGAATGTGCTGCTCTATGGAGTGAGCGGTCAAAGAATTGGGTTGACGGGAGAAATCCCAATTGGAACAGCCAGAATCGATATTCATGAAAAAGGTTAGAATTCTCTGCGGTTTATAGGTTAATACGGTAGGGGCAATAGCCTGCGGGAAGCCGCTTTTCGTTTACATGAATTGCCCCCACCGCGTGTAGTTTTGCTTGATTTATCCCAGTCCTTTTTACTTTTCACCAATTAGATAGAACTACTATATGTAGGTAAATTGATTGTAAACATACTCCCTTCCCCTAACTTCGATTGCACACTTACACTACCACCCATACCTTCTACAAGTGTCTTGACAATCGATAAACCTAAACCAGAACCCCCAGTAGTCTGAGAGCGAGATTCATCTACACGGTAAAATCTCTCAAATATCCGTGCTTGCTGTTGCAAGGGGATGCCATAACCTTTGTCACAAACTTGAATAATTGCTTTATCTTGAAGCTGATTTAACTTAAGAATTATGGGTGTATCAGCTTCAGAATACTTAACAGCATTATCAATTAAATTTAATAACACTTGTTTCAGGCGGCTATAGTCTGCCTTGATTTCAATTGGATAAATTTCTGACTCGATTGTAATTGTGCGATCGCTATATTTTTTTGCCATCATTACAACTTCTTCAACCAATTCATTTAGCACATAAGATTTCATTTGAAAATATAAGTAACCGCTATCTGCTCGCGCTAAATCAAGCAAATCTTGTAGCAGGCGAATAGTGCGTTCAGCTTCCGATGCAGCAGTTTCTAAAGCTTCTTGTTGGGTTGGAGTTAAGTTATTCTGCCTTCGCAAGACGCTTTGCAAATAACCATGTACAATCGTTAAAGGTGTGCGTAATTCATGAGAAACATTACTCACAAATTCTCGCTCTTGCTCCCAAGATTGCGAAAGGCGTGATAACAGCATGGTTAAGGTTTGAGCTAATTCTTTAACTTCACTGGGTGCATTATCAAGATATAGCTGTGCTTTTCCTAAATCATCAGCGGAAATCGCAGAAGCCATTTGATTTAGCTGGCGCAGAGGTTGCAGAGAACGTTTAATATAAAATGCGATCGCAACAGTTAAAATAATAATTGCCAAAACACTAGTAATACCTAAACTCTGCACCATTACCACAAACATTTTCTGTTCGCGGGTAATATCCTTGACTACAAATAACTCGCCCAGTAACTTACCTTGCACTTGCACAGAACTACCGCATAAAACAAAGTAGCTTTGGTTTACTTTGTAAACTTGTGGTTTAATCGGCATCTTAGTCAGAGACATTAACTCAGCTACCGTAGCATCAGATAATAAATCCAAAGTAGCAGATTTTACTAAAATTTTATTATCAGGACTTTTTAGCCATAACAATGTGTTGGTATTTGCTAAATTATTAATAGCCTTTTGCAACCCAGTTTCAGGTTGCATCATTTCACTATAAATTTGTACATCTTGCGGCAAGCGCTTGGCGATTTCTTCTATATTGTATTTATGGCCATCAACTAAAATTTGCTGCATTTTCCAACTAGTCCATGTAGCAAGACTACCTAATACCAAAGCTGAAAATGATGCAATACCAACTGTGAGGCGTGATTGTAAGGAAAATGGGTCTATATTTATCCAAGCTGTTATGATTTGCTTCACTGTTTTGGTTGCGCTGAAGGTGTTCAATAAGGCTAGATCAATCAAATAATGCTGCTGAATATAAAGTTACTGTTAACCGCTACATCCTTAGTCATAGCTGATTTGAAATTACCTCTGTTGCAGACCTACAGTTAAAAGTGCAGCCATTCCAAAAAGATTGATCAATATTTTTATTTCATCGTTCTTTAAACTCCTCTAATCATAATTTAAATGCATTTATTAGTAATTAAATTAATTTCCGCTGAGAATTAACTTAAAATTTTTAATCCTATTTGTTTTATCTTTCTAGCTTGATTCAACGGAGGTACTAAAAGCAATACGCTTGGGTTAAGGGCTAATTGTACAAAATTGTGGGTTGTAGAGACGGCGATTTATCGCGTCTCGAAAACTTTCTAATAGCACTAGGTTGATAAAGGATTAAGAGAAATACCCAATACTGCTCGGGTAAAGCATTTTTAACTCGGAATAGGGTTTGGGAAAAGGTTAAAGGTTAAAGGTTAAAGGTTTTTTCTTTCCCCTTTCCCCCGCCCCTTATCCCCAGAGGGGGCCCCACCTTCCCCTTTTCCCCAAAACCCGACAAGTATTGGAGAAATACCTTGCTTTGCTGCCAGAATTTCAGCATAAGTCTTTGCCAGTCTAGGATTTTCTTGCAGTTTGATCAACTGTCGCCATAAATGATCGCGGTAAATGCCACCAATCGTCCAGCAGTTGTCCAAATTTGATAGGACAAACGAGCCAGCTTGTGTGCAGTAGCAGTTATTGCTTTGGGTGCGCCCAAGCGAAAACGTAAGCGGCAATAAAATGCACCTCTTCAGAACGGCTGTGAGTCAGAGAAAAAGCCGCCATACGAAAAGGATTTGCAGCACGATTGACAACAGTACGAGTTTGATGGCCAACAACTAGGGCGGCTTAATTATAAGTAATCATCCGAACTTGATATTACATCTGTATCAGATTTTTCGTGAAATGGTATTACCCATTATCAATAACTTGATTGGAGCAATGATTGCTGAAGTATGAATTTAAAATACTGAAACTGACTAACCTTAGCGCAGGATTAGCGAATGTGCGTAGCCTCATTACGAATTAGATTGCGGTGATTTGGCGATCGCAGCCCAAACTCTATGATGAACCTGAAGAATTGGTGTGGGATATCTTGCTTCGAGTAATTTTGCCAATTCCTGGTCAAATACTTCTACCTTTTCTGGTGTCAAACTGGCTCCCACGCCAGCGCTAGCACGAATTCGTCCCCGCCAAGCCTCGTGTGTATAAGGTACAAATACATCGTAAGAAAATGTACGGATTTCTCTAAATCCTCCTTCGCCAATATCTTGTAACCACAGGGGATACAAGCCATTACCGCCGCCCAGATTCCAGGCGGGATTATGAGCTTTGATCAGTTGTTCCGTTGCTTCAACGACATTACCTTTTAAGGGTATCCAATCAAAATGAGCGATCGCGATCGAGCCATTTCCTTTCAATATCCGAGTAATTTCTTGGACGACACGCGGACGATCAAACCAATGCCAACACTGTCCAGCTGTCACCACATCTGCACTTGCATCTGGTAACTCGGTATTCTCGGCAGTTGCGACTCGATAATCTACTTTCAGTTGGGCAGATTCGTTTAACAGTCTGGCTTGTTCTAAAAGTGACACTGATGGGTCTATACCAATTACATAAGCACCCCTATCAGCAAAGCCCCGCGCTAGTGTTCCTGTTCCTGTGCCGAGGTCAACAATATTCTGCCCTGGTAAACCTATACCATATTCAGACAGTTTGTTGAATAATGAACTGGGAAAGCCAGCGCGGTGTTTTGCATAATCAGTAGCAGTTGCACCAAAATCAATTTTCATACCTTCAAAACTCTTCTTGTAACAATTGTCTAGGCTAGAAGTTCTCTACCCACGGACGTAGTTCTACTTCATAAGTCCAAGCACTGCGGGGTTGGCGGAGGATATTGAGATAAGTTTGAGCGATCGCATCCGGGTCAAGAGTACTATCAGGATTATCCACTGGATCTTGACGGACTGCTGAACGGATTCCACCATCAATCACGAAATGCGCCACATGGATATTTTTTGGTGCTAATTCTCTAGCAATACTCTGAGCCAAACCGCGCAGTGCAAATTTACCCATTGCAAAGGGAGCAGACAGCGGATAACCCTTAACACTAGCTGAGGCTCCAGTAAAAAATATAGCACCGCCGCCAAGTTGCAAAAACCTTTTGGTAGCAGCTTGGGCTACAAGAAAGCCACCATAAGCAGTGATATCTAGGGTTTTTGCCACCTCACCAGGGTCTAGATCAACAAGAGGCCCCCGCACCCGAAAACTGGGATTGTAAACAACAACATTCGGGGAACCGACTTTTTGATCGATATTAATAAATAACTGTTCTACTTCATCTGGCTTTGAGGCATCAGCGGCGAAACTAACCGCCCCAATTTCACTACTCAATTGAGTGAGTTTTTCAATTTGGCGAGCCGCTAAAGCTACGGTAAATCCTTCTTTGGCAAATAGGCGAGCTAAAGAAGCGCTTAGTCCATCACCTGCACCGACAATTAAAGCTGTTGTTGCCATATTTTAAACCTGTAGTGCTTATTCTGCCTAGCTTAGAGCTTTTCTTAATGCCATTCGATTAAAACATTCATAGATTAAGAATTGAGCGTAACTGAAGATAGTTGTGAATCTAATACGATTCGGTTAAGGTTTTTTGATGAAAATTCTAGCTCACAAAGACGCGATGAATCATTACAAAGACGCGATAAATCGCCGTCTCTACAAAGGACTGATTATTGTAGAGACGGCG
>NZ_JBDNJQ010000237.1:0-8810 GCF_051172895.1 Nostoc sp. CALU 1950
TTGAGTTTTACCCACTTGACAAGACTCTAATTTTCTTAACTTGACACCAATGGCAAGATGCCCACCCCACAACAAATAGTTGTATATTTTTTTATTTGGAAGTCCCTTACAATATTTCGTATTTGTTTACATAGCAATTTGTTGTCACCCTCCCAAGGTGGATTTGAACCTACCAATATGTTGTTGATTATCGTCCTCAAGAAGTGCCTATAGTTTGTTCCTATAGACATAAAACAGTTTAGTTATACATAGCTACATTAAAGTTAACAAACACATCTTGAGTACAAAAAAATGGAAACACGTCCTTCAACTGATTTATCAACTGTTGCTAAAGCTTATAACGGCATAGATCGCAACGCATTTTTGTTTGGCTGGACTCCTCAAGCCGAAATCTGGAACGGTCGATTAGCTGCTATTGGCTTTCTTGCCTATTTACTTTGGGATTTAGCTGGTTATAGCGTTCTGCGTGACGTCTTACACTTAATTGGTTACTAATAGTCTGCCACAGCCATTCTGACTGATTAAGAACCTATAGGAATTCGATTTGATTTTTGAACAAAATTAGGCATTTGTAGTAGCGTGTCAAGCTTAAAATAGTGCATTATAAAACTCTTGTGGGATGGGCGTCTCGCCCGTCCGTGCGGGCAAGATGCCCACACCACAAGAAAATTTATTGCAACATTTTAGTCTTGCCACGCCACTACGTATATTTTCAAAAATCAAATATTTACGCCGATTTACTTAGCACTATCCTTACCTAAAGTAAAAAGCGAACCAACACATATAAAGCTGAAGCTACCAGTTGTAATAGCATCACTGGAATACCATAGTGGAGAAAAGTTTTAAACGAGATGCGGCGTCCATGCTGCTCAGAAATCCCAGCGGCTACGATATTAGATGATGCACCTACAAGTGTGCCATTACCTCCTAAAGTTGCACCGAACATCATGGCATAAAACAGAGGTAATACTTCTGGCGGAAACTGTCCTTGAAAGTCTTGTGCTAAAACTTCTGTGGGTGCTAATCCGACAGTCACAATATATTGTTTGAGTAAGGGAACCATCCCCACCACTAAAGGAATATTGGGCACTACGCTGGATAATATTCCCACAAAAAATAATAAAAATAGAGAACCCAGGATAATATTTTTTCCTAAAATTACTGCCAATATTCCTGATAAACCACTGATTACACCTGTTTTTTCTAGTCCTCCAATTAGCACAAAAATACTCATAAAAAATATCAATGTACTCCAGTCTACATCCCGCAAAATGTTGTTAACTGAATCGATTTTGCTATGGTGAGATAAAAGCAAAGCTAAAGCTGCTCCTAACAAAGCTGCGGCAGCAGGTGAAATCGGAACTGGTAGAGATTCTCCGATGACAAAAAATAGCAGGACGAAAAATACAATAACTGCACCGAAGCTTAAAGCACGTGGATGATTTATTTGTGGGTGTGGCAGTTCTTCAAGATTATCTAACTGTGTATTCCAAATTTTACGGAATAAAAATGGCAGTGTTGCAATCACTATGACAATGGCAATCACTCCTCCTAAACTCAATTTCAATAAATAATCTGTAAAGCTGATATTCACAGCATCACCGACAATAAATGTAGCAGGATCACCAACTAAAGTTAGCAGTCCGGCACTATTAGCAACAAACACCATTAAAATCAACAATGGGACAAAATTTATCCCAATTTCCTCCGCCATTGGTGGAATTAAAGGTGCTAGCAACATTACTGTTGTGGCATTTGGTAAGACTGCACAAATAGGTGTCACAATAGCGACAATACCAAGTAATAGACGTTTGCCTTGTCCTTTAGCTAGGAGTACTATTTGAGTAGCTAAATAATCAAATATCTTGGTAGGCTCAAAAGCCCGTACTAACACCATAACTCCAAAGAATAAACCGAGTGTTCCATGACTTTTGCCGATGTAACCAACAGCTTCTTGTAAAGTCATGACGTTACTAAAAACTAACAATAATGCTCCCAGTAATGCTGCAATAGTGAGATGTACCCATTCCGTCATTACTAAAACAATGACGCTTATAAACGTAATCACACTAAGGATTGCTTGCCAGTTTTCCACACCCTAACCTCTCGAAGTTTACTTGGTTGAATAGTAGCGAAAAAAGCCACCTATTTATAGGTGACTTATCTGTGATTAAAATTGGATAAAAATTACTGAAATTTGAAATATCGATTATTCATCAATACAACTGGGAATACCCAAAACGGCGCAGGGAAAATTAGAGCCTAGTGCCTCAATCATCGGATGATTCGCGGAGTTGCAACCTAAAAACAGAATATCGGCATTTTCTGATTCAACAACTTTGGCAAGTTCTGTAGAAATGCAGCCAAAGCGCAAATGAGATTTGAAGCAACCCTGCCATTCTTCAGCTAGACTTCGAGCTTGCCAGAGAATTATATCTGCTTGTTGTAGGGGAGTTACTACTGTCTGCAATTTGGGTTGAGTTAATACCAGTGTGACAGACTTTGATACTTCACTAACTTGACATTCCAATGAAGGCTGTTGTTGTGGAAAGCTCAAGATATTTGGATACTGGCTGCTTTGATTATCTTCTAATACATAAACAGCTTGAACTGTAACTTCTGCATTGGTGGCTAAACGGGTTTGATGGGCAATCCAAAAGGCAATATCTAATGCCGTATGACTTTTGGGAGATCCATCATAAGCAACAATTAAATTAACTGCTTTTGAGCTTTGAGGTTTGTTATAAAAAGGTTTCTTTGGTTCTGGCAGCAGTACCATTTGTTCAATTAAGTCATCTCGACCTGTGGCACTTTGTAGACGTGCTAACATTGGCTTGATTTGCACAGCTTTACTTCTCCCAATGAAATGAATTAGCAATGAGAAGCAGGGGGACAAATTTTGGATTTTGGATTTTAGATTGAGTAACGATAACCAAAATCTCAATTCAGTCAAGGAAACCCCAATAATAACTGTATTACAGCCAAAGTCTTGGGGGTTCCTTCCATTGCCTACGGAGTTAGCTGACGGGCTAAGACTGGAAGGTGTCTCTCTCTTAGGAGTGCTGTTAGCGCAAGCGGGGCGTTTAGCCCGTGGTGAGTCCTGAGTGAAAACTTCTGACTCTTAAATTGCCGCTCTCTGCAAGATTAGCCCCAAACATTGGTTCCTCCGTTCCAAATCCAGCTTTCATGAATTTGAATTAGGCTACCCACTAAAAAAAATGATAATCTAATTTACTCGTCTTGGGCAAAATATCGATCAAGGAAATTTAGGGCGTGGTTGCGGAGTTCAAAATATTCTTTTGAGTTTCGCATGGCGGCGCGATCGCGTGGATGCTCAAAAGGAACTTCTAAAATCTCCCCGATATTAGCAGCTGGGCCATTGGTCATCAAGACGATGCGATCGGACATATAAATTGCTTCGTCTACATCGTGGGTAATCATCATCACTGCTTGACGATTATTTTCCCAAATATCCAATACCTGCCGCTGCAATTTGCCACGAGTTAGCGCATCTAGTGCCCCAAAAGGTTCATCCATCAGCAACATTTTAGGACGAATTGCTAAAGCTCTGGCAATACCTACTCGTTGTTTCATACCTCCAGAGATTTCATCAGGATATTTGTCAGCCGCCGCCGTCAAGTTTACCATTGCCAAGTGCTGATTTACAATGCTAATTTTCTCAGCCCGATTAGCATTTTTTAGCACTTCATCCACAGCTAAACGGATATTTTCTCGTACTGTTAACCAAGGTAACAGCGAATAGTTCTGAAATACCATCATCCGCTCGGCTCCTGGCTGACGAATTTCTTTTCCATCTAGCCGGACTGAGCCGGAAGTTGCTTTTTCTAAACCAGCTACTATCTTGAGTAGAGTTGATTTTCCACAACCTGAGTGACCAATTACAGAAATATATTCATCTTCACCAATTGTCAGATTAACTCCATCTAAAACGACAAAGTTCTCTTGATCAGGTGTCGGATAAGACTTGACTAAATTTTCAATTTCTAAAAATCCAGTGCGGGGAAGAACTTCGGTCTGGGTATTAATAGGTAATGAGGTATATTCCATTATCAAATGCTCCCGAAATAATCTAGTCATCAAACAACTTTGGATTTTAGATTTGCAATTTTAGATTATCTTTCGCCCACAACAAGCAAGGCGTGAATCGAAGAACTACAATCCAAAATCTAAAATTGCCACAGCCAATATTTGAACTTGGAATTTAAGACATGAAAAAGCTAGTGGGAGCATTAGCCCTGATCGCAAAACTATTTAGATAACCCACCGGATCGCTGGGATCGAAGGCTTTCTTATCTATAAATACTTCTGGTGGTTCGACCTTGTAATCATCCTTGGGACATTCAATGCCCATTTCAGATGCTATCTCCCGATATAAATCTGTTCTCCAGCCATCTTCGGCTAGTTTTTCGGCATTTTTGGGAAATTCCTTAATTTGTCCCCATCGGGCTGCTTGTGTCATTAACCAGATACTTCTGGATCTCCACAAGAATGTCGAGTGTTCTCCTGGCTGCTTGGGAAGGTTGTCAGGAATATCGAAGAAAATCGTGGTGTCATCGGCTTGGATGGTGCGGTCTTTGCCGTCAAAGCCGCCGTAATTATAGTTGCCCAGAATTCCGGGACTTGTAAATTTGGCAATTGGAGCATCTTGATTTTTGGGTTTAGCACCTGTAAAGGAACGGTCTGTAAGTAGTTCGGCTACTTCTTGGCGGTTTTCTACTTTGCTGCAATACTGACAGGCTTCAATCATCGCCTTGACTAAAGAACGATAGGTTTTGGGATATTTTTCGATGAAAGATTGCATTACTCCCAACAAACGATCTGGGTGTCCCAACCAGACTTCTTTACCTTGTGCGAAGGTAAAGCCGATGTTTTCATTACCTGTTATTGCTCGTGTATTCCAGGGTTCTGCAACCATGTAAGCTTGCATGGCGCCAATCCGCACGTTTGTTACCATTTGAGGGGGTGGAACGATGATGATCCGAAACTCTTTAAGCGGATCAACACCTGCGGCGGCAGATAAGTAACGGATAAAGTATTCGTAAATCGCGGAACTTAATACTACCGCCCAGACTTTGTTTTCTGACGGCTGCTTCTCAAAGAAACCCCGGAAATCGCGCCCAAAGGCTTCCAAAGCGCCATCGCCATATTGTTCTTGATATTCGTACCACGGGCGTAGCCCAAAATCCCACATGGCTTTGTTCATTGTCATGGCGTTACCGTGGCTGTGAATGGTCATGGCTGCACACAAGGAGGCTTGGCGTGCGCCTTCAGCACCAATTCTGGCGTTGGTAACTGCACCAGATACTATGGGCGAAGCATCCAGGCGACCAAAAATTAAACCATCGCGGGAATTAGCCCAACTAGCTTCGCGGTTAAGTGTGACATTCAAACCATATTTGCGGAAGAAACCTTTTTTCCAGGCGATCGCAAATGGCGCACAATCATTAACGGGAACGTAACCAATGGTGAGATCAGATTTTTCTAGGTCTTGCCATCTAACTACTGGTTGTACAGCTAAGGCTTCTTCAGTTAGTCCTTTGGCTGATCTATCTCCTGAAATTCCACAGGAGGACAATGCTATTCCGGTTGTGGTTACTCCGATTCCTTTAATAAAATCTCGTCGAGTCCAGTTATTATCACCCATTTTTGTAGCTCCATTGGTGGATCAATTTTGGATTTTAGATTTTGGATTTTAGATTTGTTTGATTAGACGCTGCGCGAACAGATATTATTAAATTTTGGATTTTCAATTCTTCAATCCAAAATCTAAAATTTAAAATCTAAAATTCCCTTTAGTTAGTTGGAAGTTCTAGGGCGATGGGTTACTAATTCTTGGATTTTGTCCACGGCGTAATCTAGGATTAACCCAGTTAAGCCAATTATCAACACAGCTAAAAAGACTGAACTCAGGTTTAAACGACTCCATTCATCCCAGACAAAAAAGCCGATACCAACACCACCTGTAAGCATTTCCACGGCAACAATTACTAGCCAAGCTATGCCTAAACTAATTCGCAAACCTGTAAAAATATACGGCAAACTTGCAGGCCAAATGATTTTTGTAATTCGTCGCCAACGTGGCATTTCCAGCACTCGTGCCACATCTAAATAATCTTTGGGAACGCTAGAAACTCCTAATGCGGTATTAATAATTGTCGGCCATAAGGAGGTAATAAAGATGACAAAAATGGCGGAAGGATCTGCTAAGTTGAAAATTGCTAAGGCGATGGGTAGCCAAGCTAGGGGCGATACGGGTTTAAAAATTTGAATTATCGGATTAAGTGCTAGCATTGCCGGTCTGGACATTCCAATTAGAAACCCCAAAGGAATCGCTACTACAGCACCTAACAAAAAGCCTATTAATACCCGACGCAGACTTGCTATCAACAACCAACCAATTCCTAAGTTGCCTGGGCCTCTTTGGTAGAAGGGATTTAAGATGTAGTCTAAATTAGCGATTAGCGCTTCTGGTGGAGTGGGCATCAATTGATGGTTGGCAAGTGCAATAATCCACCACAGCACAATTATTCCCAAGAAGCCCAATACTGGTAAAAAGAAGACATCTCTAAGGATTACAGGTTTGGTCTTTTTCCAAACAGCTTGCCCAGCGATCGCGGCGATCGCTGCTAAATTTAGTTGAAATATCATTGACGACCTCAACAGATTTAAGTGCAGGTACAAAAAGTCTGAGCAGTACCAGCCCTGGACACTGATGAGATTGGAACATTATAAAAATGCCGTCTCTTCAGTCTCCTCTCAATGCCTACGAAGTTAGCTGACGGGCTAGGGCTGAGAGATGCCCTTCTTTTAAGAGTGCTGAGTGCTGAGTTCCGAGTGCTGAGTTGAATTTATAAACTCTTCACTTTTAACTCTCAACTCCTCACTTTCTATAAGATTCGCCCCACAATTTGGTTCCTCCGCTCCAACGTCACGCACTGTGATGCGTTGGATTAGGCTGACTTACTCGAATAGATACTAGATTATGGAAATTATAACATCGATATGTAGAACATAACATTAATACTTTAGTAACTACATCTGTTTTATGATAAATGTTGTTTATTTTAATACTGAAGTTAAGTACATACATTGGCTTTTCGGTAATCAAGAAAATCTCTAATTTTGGTTATGTTGTGAGTGAACTCCTTACACAGAAAGCGAAACAATTTAATTAAGTCAAGTATCAAGCCTGTTAACTGCTAGAGTTTTATTGTGAACTTCAAGATATAAATTATACTGCACAAATTTTATCTACGGTTAGTTAATCTAACCAACGAAAAAATGTGTAAAATCTATTTCTTTTGGTAGGTGAAACATATCGATTTTTTGGTAAACAGCCATTTCACTCGCTAAACTATTTGGATATGGAAGTTTACTCATCTATCTCCTAGCTGAATTTAACATAATGGATTTTAGTCAAGTACTGGCTGAAAAAACGGATACCATCCTCAAAAAATGGATTGCAGCGGTTCGTAAGGATAGACGCATTGAAAGTGCTGATGAACTATCTTATACAGCAGTAAAGGATCACGTCCCTGATCTTTTGAAAGCAATGGTGACAGTTCTTTCAAAATCTCAGGATAATGATATTCGGTCAATGGTTATTGCCAGTTTTCAGCATGGAGCGATTCGAGCCGAACAAGGCTTTGATCCAGCAGAAATTGCCAGAGAATATCATCTGCTGCGAACAGTAATATTTGATGCTATACAAGCAGATTTATTGAAGGGAACCCCATCAGAGATAATTCGTTCCATGCGTTTGATTGATGCGATTGTAGATGAAGCGATCGCTCAATGTTTCAAGAGTTATGTTGAGCAACGCTTGCGGGAATTACACCGGTTGCAAGCATCACTAACGCTCCATAATGAGGAACTCACGCGATTAATTAGCGCTAATCAAGAGTATCTTTCCCAATTAGCCCACGAATTAAAACATCCCCTCACTTCCATTATTGGCTACTCGGATCTGTTTTTACGCCAACAACGACGCAAGACTGATATAAAAGACAACTTTACCAATTTAGAACATATTGAGCGAGTACTACGCAATGGTAGACAGTTACTTCATCTGATTAATGATGTACTAGAACTTTCGCGCTATGAAGCGGGGCAGATAAAAATCCAATTAGCGCCTACGGATGTAAGTGAATTAATTGGTAATGTGTGTGAAATGTTAGAACCTTTAGCTGCGGGAAAAAATTTACAAATTGTGGTGGATTGCGATCGCGCTCCCGAAAAGGTAATGGCAGATTCTTTCCAACTGCAACAGATTATCACAAATCTTATTAGTAATGCGATTCGTTATACAGAGTCGGGGACTGTAATTATAATGTGTCAGGTGTTGGAGAACCAGAGATGGGCGATCGCCGTTTCTGATACAGGAATTGGTATTGCACCAGAAAACCAAGACCAAATATTTGAACCCTATTTTCGTGTAAGTGCTAGCGATCGCCCCTATCTTCCCGATAGTACTGGGTTGGGGTTAGCGATCGTATCGCGGTTGGTAAAATTATTGCAAGGTCAAATTAACCTAGCCTCGCAGGTAGGCGTTGGTTCTACTTTCACTGTTATTTTTCCCTTGGAAATGGAATTTTAAAAGTATTGGGCAATTGGAAATCACGACTACACTAGCATTGTCCACCTCCGTGGACTAATACAAAATCAAGGGTTTTGTCTGTATAGCCGCGATTTCTAATCGCCGGGGCTTTACAAACCAATACTGTTCGGTTAAGACAAAAGACGCGATAAATCGCCGTCTCTACAAAAGACTGATTATTGTAGAGACGGCG
>NZ_JBDNJQ010000238.1:0-8584 GCF_051172895.1 Nostoc sp. CALU 1950
GAGTTGCGTAGGGCAATACTTAGGACAATTCTGTACTCTACAATATTTTCAATTACAACAAGGCTTAATTTAACCGATAGGTTCGCCCATCACTGAAAATGTTTTTACCATCCATAGTTACCTTTAAGGATAATTACTTTTAACAATTCAAAATTCAAAATTAAAGACATTGACCGATAATGGTTTTTATACTTTTAATTATCAAATTAGGTATCGATGCTCTAACACAAGCCGCATCTAGCCAGTGAGTTTTCTCTAAATTTTGAGAAAAACAATTAAACTTTTTTAACCCACCTGAACCTGTTTCTACAGGCAATCCAGAAGATTTGAGAACTTCTAGTAATGCGAATCCGCCCTTTAGGGCTGGGGTTTCTGACTATGTAGAACGTTGAAACACTACTGAAAGATTATTTGCTGGCATTTGGTAAATCTGTTTCAAGGTGAGATTTTGTGCGCTAGCTACTGCTACAACATCATCCAAGTTACGTACACCCCACTCTGGGTTTTCGGCACGTAAATATTCGTCAAAAGCTGTATTACTTGCTGCTTCTAGTTTTCCACTTTGTTTGAAGGGGCCATACAAATAGAGGATACCTCCTGTTTTTAAGATACGACCGGCTCCTGCCATTAACCCCAAACAGGCTGACCAAGGTGAAATGTGAATCATATTGATGTTGACGATGGCAACAATTGGCTTCTTAGAGAGCCAATCAAATGAACTATTCTCCACTACCCAAACTGGTTCTCTGACATCAAGATGTTGCGGTGGATAAACGTTATCACATGCATTGTGTTCAGTCCATGCAATAATGCTAGCTCTTGATTGTGAATTTGCATCTGTTGGCAGCCACAAACAATCCCTGAGCCTGGAAGCAAAAAAGACTGCGTGTTCACCAGTTCCACTTGCTATCTCTAAAATAGTGCCACTCTCCGGCAACACTTGTAAAAGTACTTCTAGAATTGGTTCGCGGTTACGCTCGGTTGCTGGTGCGTATTGTCGTGCATCTTGCGGTATCATCTTTAGATTTATTTGTGAATTATCTGATCGAATTAAGCTTCTACTTAAGCCAGGAAACTGCTATGGGGAACCTGTAGCGATCGCGATCCAAAAAAACTCGGAACAATAAAGTTCATCAGTAGTAACAACAAGGTTACTAAAATCAAGAAATTCCCACTTTTGATGGTGCTTCTTACTCATTACTCCGAACGATAGGCAACGCGGAGACTTTGGACTAAAATCACCAGAGATGCGATCGCCATCAACCCGCCCCAAAACCAGTAAGGTAAAAGCAAATACCTCTGCATTTGCGCTGTATCAGAGAGTCCAAGGGAACCAGCAGAACTACTAAATAGATAATTAAGTTGATGGAAGGTACTCACACAAGCTTGTACACCCAAAAATTGAATAGCAAATCCTTGTGCCCAACGAGGTGCTTTCAGGGCGATACCCAAGATTATTAAACCCAGCAAGGGAATTGCTACCAATCCAAACCAGGAACGTACCCAAATTAATGTGGAAAACAGCAAAAAACCGCCTAAAATTTTCAAACTTAGGGAAGCTGCTGTAAAACTGCGGGAAGCCAGAATCAAAACTGCACCGGCAAGAGGTGGCCCCATTGGCCCTGCTGCTGCGATCAATGCTAGACCAATTGGCCCCAATGATGACCGGATGCTATAAGTTGCAACACCGGAACCATTACTAAAAATCTCTAATTTCTGGAACTGTCCCCCTAATAGGAGTGCCATTAAGCCGTGACCCATTTCATGAAACCAAGTTGCCAGAATTGTAAACGGGTATAAGATATAATCCCCACCTGGTACTTGCCACAGTAAAGCAGTTGCGATCGCTGCTGCAATTAGCCAGGTTAGCCCCATGCGTTCAACAACTGGCGGGGCTTCTTTGGTGAGCAAGGTTTCAAAATTTTTACTTGGTTCCCTCATAGGTCACTCAATTTTGGATTTTAGATTTTGGATTTTAGATTTTAGATTTTCTGAAAAATTCACAATCTAAAATTGGCAGTGTATTTTCATCCATCCTAGTGTAATTATTAAGGTAATGGAGTTGCTGGGCAATGCAACAATTCGCACCTCGAAGCGACGGCTGTCAACTATGGCGCTATCAAGAACAACATAGTTATCCGTCGCTTGTCCGATGCGGTTTATTTGTTGATCCTCCAAAAAGGATGCCGGAGGGTGGGCAGAAAATGCTTAGACTGATGTCACAATTGATCAAGAATCAGTTAAGCAAGTTGAAAGAGGAATGTCATTAAGTCTCCTTTACCCAAGCTGATGCGATCGCCTGGTCGCAAGCGATGACGGTTTCCTGGTAAAAGTGGCAAATTATTAATGTAAGTACCATTAGAACTTCCCACATCCTCTACATAATGAGCATCTCCCTCAACGCGAATATCTGCATGAATCCGCGAGACAATTTCCGAATTGGGAAATCCTGAAACATCTATATCTGGGGGAATCCGGTCATTGGACTTGCCGATATGAATTACAGAGAGATTTTGCGGCAATTCAATTAGCAAATCGCTTTGAACGTGGATTAACTTCGCTGTAACCTGCTGCAATTGCGTTCTGGCAGCAGTTACAGTTGGTGCTGGTGCTGCTGGCGCGGGTACTTCGGCTTCAGGGGTGGGCGCTGGTTCTAGGGGTGGTGGAGTAGGAATACTTTGTATAGAGACTACAGGTTGAGCTGCAACGGTTGGTGCAGGTTCTGGGGGGCTACTGTTTGAAACAGATACCTGTGGCGATGGTTCTGGGGGAACTGCCACCTCTGTTGGTGGTAAAGATGAACTAGGAGGATGGGAGTTAGTAGAACCGCTTATTCCCAATGAATCTGGTTGCAAAAGTTCTAACAGTGGATCGGGTGGAACTAACGCTGGCACTTCCACAGGAACATCGGGAGTAACTGTTGTAGCTACTGTTGCGGGATGAACGTGTGGAACTCCTGCTGAATGAAGGTTATAGCCACACTGACCACAGAATGCAGCATCTGCTTGCACAGTTGCCCCACAACTGGGACAGTTAGTAGTTGCGGGTAACGGTGTATAGCAAGCTTCACACTGGACAGCGCCATCAGGGTTGGGATGATTGCAATTAGGGCAGACGATCATCGATATTTAGCCTTTGTTCAAGATCATCATAGATATAAGTAGTAATCTGTCAAGTTTAAATTGATGCGTAAGCAAGTTCGTAGTAAGGACTTTAGTCCTTATTTTCTAAGCACACTTTGTACTTACTACAAACCCTCAAAATTAGCTTGACAAAGTAGTAGGACTGGCAAGCAGAAAGCGGCCCTAGTTTTAGATTCTAGCAATTACTGCTGATAGAACGATGAATTGGATACGGGGAGGTGGGGAAAGGGAGGATGAGGGGAACAAGGGATAATTTACCCACCTCTCTCCCATGCCCCATGCCTCATGCCCAATTCCCCATTATTTAATGTTGGAGTTCCAAACCTGCTGCTGCATCTAGCAGCCACCAAAGTTCACCTTGGGGCTGAATTAAGCGGGATGGGTAAGTGAAGTCATCGGCTACAGGTGCAAAGACTTGCGCTAAAGCTGGTCGTTTATTAGCACCAGCAACCAGAAAAATCACGCTACGAGCAGAGTTGATGAAGGGGTATGTGAAACTTATTCTGGGGTTTCCGTCTTTGTTACCCACAGTCACGAGGCGATCGCGTACTTTAAGAGCCTCTGTATGGGGAAACAAAGATGCAGTATGTGCATCATCACCCATTCCTAGTAATACTACATCCAACGCGGGGAACTCAACCCCAGAAGAATTGAAAAATTCTTTGAGGTGTTTTTCATACTTATCAGCAGCCAGTTCTGGATTGGCTTCTAAAGTTGGTACAGGGTGAATGTTAGCTGCTGGGATGTCAACACGATCTAGCCACGCATGACGCGTCATCAGCTCATTGCTATCGGGGTGATCTGATGGTACATAACGCTCATCCCCCCAGAATATATGAATTTTATCCCAAGGCAGTTTTTGAGTAGCGATCGCTTCGTATAACGGTTTAGGTGTACTGCCGCCAGATAAGGCAATGGTAAACCGCCCACGCTGTTCAATGGCAGTTTCTAATTTGGACAGAATTAATTCTAGCGCTCGTGCAACCAGCGCTGGCTGATCCGGTAGAACTTCAACGGTTTTGTTCATGGCTTCATCATCATATTGCTGGCTTCCAGCAATACAATACCGAACTTATTACAATCCTCCTTTTTAACTTTTGAAACATTTAACATCACAGATTAGGTAGGCTGGAAAAAATAGACGCTCCTTATCACCTTCAATGGCGAGTTGTCAGTAGTCAGTCGCACTAACTACTAATCACTCTCATGATTATTTATTTACACCCAGTTACTTGATACTTTGTTGATTAACGCCACAAAGGATACAATTATTAATTCTTATTGAAAATTAATAAAACTAATTAATCACAACCAAGGCTTCCCAGTTAGCGATCGCTTCACGTTGAGCAATTAACAATTCCTGAATTCCTTTTTGGGCGACATCTAGCAGTTGATCCAACTGAGTGCGGCTAAAGCTGCCTTCTTCGGCTGTTCCTTGGACTTCAATTATTCCCAAATGTTGATTCATCACCACATTAAAATCTACGGTTGCTGCCACATCTTCGATATAATTTAGATCCAAAAATGGCTCTCCCTCCAGTAATCCTACGGAAACTGCTGCTACCTGTCCACATAAAGGCGATCGCTCCAACATGCCCTCTTGCAATAATTGAGAAACTGCATGAGCCAACGCCACAAATGAGCCTGTAATGGCTGTTGTCCGGGTTCCAGCGTCAGCTTGCAACACATCAGCATCCACAGTTAGCGTGTGTTCTCCCAGTGCATCAAAATCCACTGCTGCACGTAAGCTGCGTCCAATTAAACGTTGAATTTCTTGTGTCCGTCCAGATAATTTCAATAATTCCCTTTCTTGGCGTTTTTGGGTAGCAGATGGTAGCATTCGGTACTCAGCAGTTAACCAGCCTTTACCAGTCCCTTCGAGAAACTTCGGAACTCCCTTATTAACGCTAACGGTACAAAGTACCTGAGTATCACCACATCTTGCGAGAACAGAACCGGGGGCAAAGCGAGTGAAACTAGGGTAAAAACTGATCGGACGTAGTTCGTAGGGAAGACGACCGTCAGGACGCTGCCAAGCCATTGGATTTGCCTCAAGTTTTACAATACTGACTTAAGATTACCTTAGTGTTGCAAATCATCTAATTGAGGGGCATGGGGCATTGGCAAGAATTTTTCCTAACTCTTGTACAGACGCGATTAATCGCGTCTCTCCAAACTCTCCCACTCAGCACTCTTCAAGGAACTGAAAGTAGAGTCAAAATATTTTGCTGCACCATCTCTGGTGATTGGTCGCCGTTGATGGTCAACAAGCAGCGACGACGGTCGTAATATTCTAGGATGGGAATGGTGCGATCGTAGAATAATTCTACACGGCGCTGCACGATTTCTGGTTGGTCATCTGGTAGCGATCGCCCCAAGGATCGACTAACCATTACTGCTTCTGGAACTTGGAGATAAATTGCCCAATCTAGCTTTTGCCCTAAATCATCTAATAAAAAATCTAATTCTTCAGCTTGGAAGGCAGTACGGGGATAGCCTTCTAACACCCAATCGCATTGAATATCTGGTTGTCTGAGGCGAATTCGGATCAATTCAATGATCATTTCGTCTGGAACTAACTCCCCTTTTTGCATATAGGGGCGTGCGTGATATCCTAGTTCACTCAAGCTAGCGTAAACCGAAAGAGAAGTCCGGGGATCAGCTTCCGACCATCGAAATCCCGGTAGAGGCTGATTGCCAGATATTGCTTCCCGTAAAATCTCACCTGTAGAAATCAGAGGAATCTCAAAGTATCTGCAAAGCCTTTGTGCTTGAGTGCTTTTCCCCGATCCTGAACCTCCCAGAATCACCAATCTCACAACAATTAACTCCTCATCCTGTCAAATTCACTACTTGCTAAGTCTGTTTTGCCCAAACAATCGGCAAATCTAACATTTAGCGATTTTCAGACTTACACCTAGCTTTTTTAAATAATTGGAACTGTAACTCTTATGTTTTAATTTTTACAAGTACTTTCAGAGGAAAAACGAAAATTTAAATCAAAACAACTCTTGACTTCAATACAAACGTAGTGTTTGACTAAGAATGCAATTTGCCAAATCCACCACACCTCTGAAAAATAGATTGATTATACAGGCAGATTTGCAATAATTGCCGCCAGCAAAAACTCTTAATCTATTGTATTTTTTTAAACTTAACTTTATGGTTGCCCAGCTAGAAACTCAAAGTATCAATTCAACCCTGACCCTACCATATCCAGTTGAAGGGCTAGTGCAAGTTTTTACTAGCTCCCATCGCAATTTTTTTACGAGTGTGATGGCTCAATCACTGAGAATAGCTGGACAAGGAACGCCAGTTTTAATAGTGCAGTTCCTCAAAGGAGGTATTCGTCAAGGACAGGAAAGGCCCATACAATTAGGACAAAATTTAGATTGGATTCGGTGTGATTTGCCTCGTTGTATCGATACACCACATCTTGATGAGACGGAAAATCAAGCCTTACAAAAACTGTGGCAGTATACACAACAGGTAGTGTACGAGAGTAAGTATTCTCTCGTGGTTTTAGATGAGTTAAGTTTAGCGATTAACTTTGGTTTAATTCCTGAAACGGAGGTTTTAGCGTTTCTGGCAAAACGCCCTCCCCACGTCGATATCATTCTCACAGGGCCAGAGATGCCAAAATCTCTCTTAGATGTGGCAGATCAAATTACAGAGATTCGTCGCAGTTATCGACCCTAAATCAAAATACTCAGTTCGTGCTAATATATCAAGTCTGTTTGAATTAACGTTAGTAGCGAACTTGTGATTAAGAACGATATCTGGATTACAGAAATGGCTCAACAGGGTTTGATTTCACCCTTTGAGCCAAGTTTAATCCGAAAAGTGCAAAAAGATGAGTCTGTAGCGATTCAACCTGTAATTAGTTACGGTTTGTCTTCTTATGGCTACGATATACGCCTTTCCCCGGCTGAGTTCCGTATCTTTCGCCACATTCCCGGAACTGTAATTGATCCCAAAAACTTTAATCCCCAGAATCTGGAGCCAACAGCACTGCACACAGATGCCAATGGCAGTTACTTTATTTTACCTGCTCATTCCTATGGACTTGGGGTTGCTCTAGAAAAGCTGAAGGTTCCTGAGAATATTACTGTAATTTGTATTGGAAAATCTACGTATGCACGTTGTGGGATAATAGCAAACCTAACACCTGCTGAAGCTGCATGGCGAGGTCATTTAACTTTAGAATTTTCCAATTCTTCTAGTGCTGACTGTCGCATTTACGCTAATGAAGGTGTAGTGCAATTATTATTTTTAGAAGGTGAACCCTGTGCTATTAGTTACGAAGCGCGTCAAGGAAAGTATCAAGATCAGATAGAAATTGTTACATTGGCAAAGGTATAACTGAATATTCCTAAATAAATCAATTTAATTCATGTTCCTGTTGAGCCAAATCCTCCTGAACCTCTAGAAGTTATATCTAGTTCTTCAATAGCTTTAATGGAAACTGATAAAACTGGTTTGATAACCATCTGTGCTATTCTCATACCTATTTCTATGGTAAATGGTAATTTACCATGATTAATTAAAATTACTCCAATTTCTCCTCGGTAGCCTTCATCTATAGTTCCTGGGGAGTTCAAAACAGTTATTTGATGTTTTAAAGCAAGACCACTACGAGGTCTAATTTGTGCCTCTGTCTTAGATGGTAATTGAATTATAATACCAATAGGAATTAAAGAACTTTCTCCAGGTTGTATAACAGTTTCTACTGTAGAGAATAAATCTAAGCCAGCATCTCCTTCGTGAGCATATTCTGGTAGCCGAGCTTTGTCTCCAAGCAGTTTAACTTTTAGTATATTGTCCATAAGTTTGCGTCATGATGATTTTGAATGATACCTTGCTAAATATGCAGCGTAAATAAATATATATTATATTTATTTACGCCATATTAAGAAACATTCTATCTATTTTTGCTTCATATTAACAGTTAGCTGTAAGCATGAAATCAGAATAGCTATTATCGCGAAAAAACCATTTGTATCAATTAGGTTAATAGTTAGATCAAGCGGGTAAACAAGAACAAACCATCCCGAAGTAAGTTTTAATAATAGAATTAAACATAAAATTACTTCAAATACTGTTAATGTCCAGAAAAAGATTGAATTCAAGAAGTCTTTTTTTGCATTTATTTTTAATCCTTTTAAAATATAACGATTAGAATTTTTAGATAGCTCTTTAAATTTTTCCTTAAATTCATTATAAGCTAAAGGATCTGCAATGATTTTATGCGCTGCTACAATAAATTGTGCTTGATTTTGTTCTAATTGAACATCTTTTCTATTAGTAAAATTAAAATATTTGCTTTTATTGTTAGAGTGGTTAAAAGAAACTTGCTTAGATATTGGTTCAATTAAATCCACTCTACTAGACATCTCCAAAATAGTAACATTCTGTGGTAAAAGAACATCAAAGAGCTTTTT